>JBBTAH010000086.1:0-1194 GCA_038044285.1 Nanobdellota archaeon
AAGAGCTTGTGAAGTCTAAGGTCTGTTCTGATTTTATGACTTAAAAAGAAAGAAGCGATCACTGCGTGAACAGCTATGTCTATCCTGCCTGATTCCTGCAAGTCGTCTTTTATGTAATGGCCTGCTGTCGGTGCTGTTCTGCTGTAGTAGATGAATTCTCTCATTTTAGTTGAAAACGAATTCTGGTTTTGCTGTCAAGTCTCCTTTGCCTATGAAATTATAGCATCCTATAAACTTTGCGTCTTGAAAAACGCAGACTTTATCATTTTCCTTTAATTCTGGCAGTTGGTCTTCTTCCAAAAATGATTTGAAAATTGGGGAGCCAGTTAGAACTTTGTTTACAACGTCTTTCCGGATTTTTATTGTTGGAAGAATTGTCGCTACTATTTCTCCAGGAATTAAGATTTTTCTTAATAAATTATCGTTTCCATTTTTATATTCTTCAACTGCTTTTTCAAACCCATATAAGTTTATTGAGTTTTCTTCTTTAAAAATTCCGGCTTGTGTTCTGCGGAGCTCGAGCATGTGCGCTCCGCCAATTTTTTCGCCTAAATCACTACATAATTTTCTGATGTAAGTTCCTGCTTGAACCTCAGATTCAAACAAAACGTTTTTTCCATCTACTTCTATAATTTTGAATGATTTTACTTCTCTTTCTCTTTCTGCTCGCTTTACTCGGCTTCTAACTGGAGGTAACTGCTTTATTTTTCCTACGAATGCTTGTATTTCTTTTTCAAGCTCTTTTTGCGAGGTTTCTTTGTGCAACTGCATTATGCCCACATATTTTTTATCACGATGCATCAGATATTCATTAAGGCGACAGGCTCTGCTTAACGCTACTGGCAAAACGCCTGTTACCATTGGATCGAGAGTTCCTAAATGAGATGTCTTGGTTAAATTTAATGCGCGTTTTACAAATTGCGATGTCCAGAAACTTGTTGGGCCTGTTGGCTTATCTATGTTTATTATTGAGAATTCTAATAACTCCTTAGTTGATTTTTGTGATTTTATTTTTTCTATGTTTAGCATATTTCTCCTTTCAAATACCTCTGTCTTAAAGCTTCCGGGAATTTTTCTATTGCGTATCTTAACATGGTTCTGGGCATGTTTTTGTAATTTTGTTTTAAGAAATTTTCTAAGACATTTTGATTTCTTTTGCCAAGCAATGCAGTTTGCAGCCCATCTCCAACTGTT
>JBBTAH010000087.1:0-2242 GCA_038044285.1 Nanobdellota archaeon
CAGTATGTGCAAGCGCTCTTTCAGCAGCTTCAACAAGCATCGCAAAAGCAGTCTCCTGCATTGAAAAAGCCAAATCCTCGACTGAAACGCCCTTATCATAAAGCTGTTTCATCTTAGTTAACATCCCAGAAAAAGAAACATCCATTCCTTTTATTGAATAAGGTAATTCCATATATTTCCCATTCTTCGCTTTTCCTTCAAGTACAGGCCCGCCAGGAAAAGGAATCCCGACGTAGCGCCCAAAAGAATCAATGAAATTACCGACGCCATTATCAAGAGTCTCTCCAAAAACTCTGTATTTACCAGCAGCAAAAGCAATTATTTGTGTATTCGCGCCAGAAGCATAAAGCAAAACAGAATCAGAAGCTCCAACAGATTGGCCAATTTCCAAATGCGCAATGCAATGATTAACAGGAATCAAAGGCACATTCAAGCGCGAAGCCTGTCGCTTAGCAAACTCCAAGCCAGCAAGTAAACAAGGAGCTAAACCAGGAGCATTTGAAACAGCAATTGCTTCAATATCGTTATCAGAACATTGTGCTTTAAACAATGCATCATCCCAAACTTGTTGCGCAACAAGCCGATGATGATTAGCACTTTCCGTCGGAACAATCCCACCAGAAACAGGTTTGTACATATCTTTCACATTCGCCAAAACTTTTCCATTTTGAACAACACCAACGCCAAAAGTGTGAGCAGTAGTCTCAATGCCTACTATCATAATTTAATTGAATATCTAATAATTAAAAAACTATCTTCTCGCCATTTTCATCAACAAAATCACTAAATTCATCTGAAAAATCATCAGCCCCATCATGCATCCAGCTATGTTCCAACTCCCACCTATTTCTAAAAGCGTCTTCATGAACAGGCTCGCCACGATTTCGCGATTCTTCGTCAGAAACTTTCACAATCAAATTCCCTAAAATTTTATGCCCCAATAAATAGTATTCGGGTTTGTCTTGCTGCCAAAATATTTTATGAGTTGCAATAGGAAAATCCTCGCGGACAAATGCCATTACGCCTGCAACTTTGTCAAATCTCCTGTCTCTTTCGCGCGCACTGATTGTCAAATCATCAACCCACCGAGTATATCTAAGATTGCGCTTAGAACACTTCTCGGCAATCAAGCAGTCAACAGGATAAAATAATCTGTTAAAAAGAGCCATACTCAAAGGAGAGCCCTGTGGCAAACCAGGAGTTGTTCCATTGTCACGATATCTCACAGTAGACGCCGTCGCCAAAAACCCAGACAAATCGCGCGCTAACTCTTCATCACCAAGTCGCTCATGTAAAAAACCATAGTAAAAATCAAAAACATATTGTATTCCGGTATTCTGAAAAGCATTAGTCAGGTCAAATGAAAGCACACTTCCTAAAGGCAAATGACAAGCTAAACTTCGCGCAGCACTCCATCCAACCTCGCCGCCATGCGCGCACGGATGCAAGGGCGCCTGCATCACAATCGGCGAAACATATTCACGAAGCAAATGCTCAAGAGGCTCCTGCGGCGTCGACAAAGTCCTATTTTTCTTCCCAGTATCTTGAGTCCATTGTCTATACAAAGGCCTATCTCTCTCACTCAAAGCAACAAGCCCATCAAAAGTAGCATTCAAATCATCTTCAACACTTGAAAAAAGGTTTCCTTGTTTATCGCCAAGCAAACCAACAATTCCTGAAACAATCCGCCGTCGTACATCTTTATCCAACAAAGCGCCAATCGGCGAATATCCCAAACGATTAAAATAATTTAATAATTCATTAGTATAAAATTGCGGAAGCATTGGTCCACCAAAATAAGCAACAGGCACGCCAGGAGCTTTTTCAGCCAAAAGCACAGACCCATCAGGACGCGAATAATCAGTAGAATTATCTAAATAAATTCTAAACCCTTCTGCGCCAAAAGTCGTGCAAGGCATAAAATCTCTCAAAAAATAAGAGTTATAAAATTAATGGCAATGTTGTTTTATTGAATATATTTTAACAATAAACGAGATTTTTAAGGTATATATAAATAATTAACTGATAAATTAATATATGTTATTAATTATCGTCTATAAATCTCTTGGTAATCAACCACATAAACTTCAATAATAAAATCTTAAATTATCTTAATTTGACCACAGCTAATAACAATTTAATTATCCTATATGTAAATCAATAAGATTTACAAACCTTTCATCAGACACTCAAAGCATTAAATATCAATGCCCCAGTTATCTTCTTAAAACCCAACCCCATA
>JBBTAH010000087.1:2252-6346 GCA_038044285.1 Nanobdellota archaeon
TCACCAATTTTAATAGGATAAGAATTCTAAGGTATTTATATTTTTAGTACGGGTTTTCTTATAAGCAAGTGATTATTATTAATAGGGATTAATTAAAAACAAAAAAAATTAAAAACAAAAAACGCAGTTATCTGCGTCTTTTACGGCCGCCGCGGGACATTTTCGCCTCGCAAACATTTCCTTTTCCATCTACATAGTAAAGATAACCGTGCTTGCGTTTCACCACGTTTTTAACAACAACTTTTCCCATATACACCTCCTTTTATCTGGATATATTACCAAAACATCAGTTATATTTAAATCTTTGCTTATTTCCGACGATAAATTTAATCTCTTTGTTGTATTTGTCATCTAGAGGAATCTCCAAAAAAGCACAGCATACTTTGCGCGGTAAAACAAAAGAAGTAAACGGCTTCACAACACGCCACTCAACAACTCTTTTTTTAGAGTCAAGCCACACGATCAAAAATTTATAAAAAACAAACCATGAATGAATAGGCATTCGTCTATCAACTGCATGAGAAAAAAGGCGAATAGCGGTTTTCCGTCGTGAAAACATCAAGCCAGTAAACTGCGTAAAAAAATTCACTCTCACAACATTCAAACCAATAAATTTCCCGCGATTAAAAATCCTAAACAACATAACTAAATGTCTTTCATCTCTGCTTTTATTTTAGACATCTTGCCCAGTTTATCAGTGATTTTATCTGACTTACTTTCCATTTCCTTCTTCTTATGAGCAAGCTGTACTTCCTTATCAGCCATTTGAGCCATTAATTTTTGCAGCATCGTTTCTTTTTTGCGCGTCGCAGAAATATTTTCAGACGTCTTTTCAATAGAGCTCTTCAAAGAAGTTCTCTGCTTATTCAAAGCAACTATCTCAGACTCCAAATCTCTTATCGCGCTAGAAAGTGCAGATTTTTTTTCAGCCATATCGCCTCTATAAATAACCCAATACGTGAATATTTATAAACGTTTCTTTATACTAGTCATAAGTTTGTCAATTTCAAATATCCCTTTTTGGTAAGAATCTCTGGAAATATAATGATTATTATAAGCCCTCAAAATAACATCTCTCTGCAGCTGCAACTTTCTCAGCGCTCGTGCAGAATCAGTGAACTGCGTTTTCTTTATATAATTTACCTGCGAGCGCCACTCTTTCGCCTGTTTCATCGTCCTGCGGCTCCAAAAATAACTCATAATTAAAACAAATCCAATCAACAGGATAAAAACTCCAAAATAAATCCAAGTTGAATAATCTTTTTTCTCCAAAGGCGGGCTAAATGAAATCACTCCAGTGACCGTATTAAAATGCGCAATATCAAAGCCAGTTCGCCCAGCACTTTCGGTTGCAGCAACAATAATAACTTCTTCCGGTGGATTATTCCCAAGATTAATAAAACGCTCAAAGCTCGCTGTTCCTGAAACAGCCAAATTCTCTTCTGAAAAATCCAGCAGCTCTCCGTCAATAGTGTAAACAGAAAGTCTGAGAGCAACTCCTGTAAGTGGGCTGTCATAATTTAATCTGTAAACATTCAGGCTCGGCGACAAAACCAACTCGCCGGAAATATAATCAATATCGTGCGGCTGCAAGTCAATAATTACATCATGATTAACATTAAACGCCTTATCTTCGGTAACGGCTATAATAAGAATTTCATCAAACAAAATAGCGCCATTTCTGTAAATCTTTAATGAATTAAAATAAATGCTCGGAAGAGTGTTTTCAGTATTAATATGCAGAGAAAAAGTGCCGTAAGAATTTTCCTCAACAAAAACAGACGAAGAATCAAGAGAGATAACAGAAGACGGCTCCCCCAAAGATGCAGTAAACACAGCTTCGCTTCCGTCGTTAAAGAAATTAACAGATTCAATGAGTGAAGTGTCAACAGTCGTGATTGTGGTGACTTGTGGTGTCTCCAACGTCGGCTGCGCAAAAACAAAAATCAGATTAGCAATGATTAATGCAAAAAACAAAATTAATTTTTTCATATTTTCTTGCTCCTAATGGGTTTTTTAATAATTATTTGTTGTGTCTTGTGCCTTTTATAAAATATAATTGAAACCACAACAACTAAGACGGCAACAAAAAATGCGCCTACAGCAAGCCATGTCTGCAAAGTCAGCACCGTCTCAGAAACTCTGAAGTGCGAGCTAGACGTCGCGACTCCCCCGGGATAAGTGAGTTCAACGCCTAAAATATAATCTCCGGGATTAAGCCCTACAGTTGAGAATTTCTTGCTGTAGCTCTTTGTTCCCAAAACATAAAATGTTTCAGAATCAGTATAAAAAGTAATTCCATCAAAATCTTTAATCACGTATTTCATGGTGACATCAACGCCAGTTTCAGCGCCGACTTCAGTAAGTTCAATCAGCACAGGCAGTCTCTGTCCAAGTCTTAAGTCTCGATATAATTCGGGAATTGTTACAGTAACATCAAAAAGCACGCCTTCGCTGACAACATTCAGCAGCACTAAAACTTCTTTAATAATACTGCCATAAGTTAGAACAATTTTCCCAGCATAAACTCCTGGCTCTGGCGCAGTCACCGTAAATGTCAAAGGCGCGCTCTCTCCAACTTTCAAAACAATCTTATCAGTATTAAAAGTAATATAATTCTCCAAGCCAGTCGCACTAACTTTAATTGTCAAAGCTCTTTTTCCAGTATTCTTAATGATAAACTCTTTTGTATCGCGCTCTCCAGAGACAATCTGTAAATTAAAGTTCTCAACACTCGGCTCAAAATTCGGAGTTCCTAAAGGAGCCGTACCGTCGCCGCCGCCACCTCCGCCTCCTCCAGCTCCTCCGCCAGAACCTCCGCCTCCCCCACTCGGGGCAACTTCAACAGTCAGGTTTATCTCACCGTTGCCGGAAGCATAAGCAGAAACTATGCTGGAAGTTGAATAATAAACCTTAAAAGAAAAATACAATCCAGTCAAAGACATAATCATCACAACAAAAGCCAGCAGAGTGTAGAACCATTTCATAAAATATACATCAAAACCAATCTTAAATACTTTTTTAATCTGCACGAAGAACTAAAAATTCAATACTCCCAGAATAATTTACATAAGAAGAATTATCAAAAGCAAAAAAAGTTACAGGAATTGATGCATTCTCCCCTGGCTCAATGCGCGTGATTGTTGGATATTTAAGTAAAAGTTCAATTTCCCCATTAGAAATTGCCTTAACCCTGACTGGAAATTTATAATTATTTACAATAGATACTTTTCTCAAAGACGTCCCACCAGGAGAAACAATACCGAATGTTAAAGCGCTATCGTTAACATCGAAACCAATTCCGTCCAGGGCAACAGAAGCAGAAGTATGAAGTTTATAACTATCTAAAGGAAATGTAAATAAATAATAAGCAGCAACTGAAAGAATAAACAAAATTAAAGATAATGCAAATATAAAATAAACTGAATAATAAAATATGCGCTTCATTTTTTACTGCCGCGTTTGCTGCGGTTGCCGCGACGATAAAAATAAAAAAATACTAAAATAACTAAAACAGCTATTACAATTATTAAAAAAAGATAATTATTTGAAGGAATGACATTAATTGTGCTCTTTAAAGAGTTAGTTTTGTCAGAATAATGCAAAATTATTTCAATAGGATATTCCCCTTTCAAGCCAGAAGTGTCTAAATATCCTTCTAGAGTTTTCTTCTCCCAGCCCAAAAAATCAACAGAAGCTGTTCTAAATGAAACGTTAGTCGTCAGTCCATCGCCGACAAAAACGTCAGCATAAATCCCAGAGAGCGGATTATTCCACAAACTTTCAACATCGATAAAAACTTTCTGAATGCCCTTAGCAGCAATTCTCTGTGTAAAATTAGTTATATTAAAAAGTAAAGAACCGACGCGAAAAGTATCGTTTATTTTCCACACCTCTCCCGCTTCAAGAGTAGCAACGGCCAAATAATCTCCCGGCCTAAAGTTAGTAGTATCAAAAAAATCACTAAATTCTTTCTCTTCAGTTGAAGAAATCACAACAGGAACAAAATTGATAGTATGAACAAGCTCATCTTTAGCAAATATATCTACAAAAATCCTGTCTATTGCTAGGGTCTCACTTCCCTTATTTTCAAC
>JBBTAH010000088.1:0-2045 GCA_038044285.1 Nanobdellota archaeon
AACAAATTCATCATGATAAAACAAGAATTTAATTTTCTTGGCTCTAAAACCAGTCTCCTCTTTAAGCTCCCTTTTAATAGCATCTTCAGATTTTTCCCATTTCTTGATACTTCCTCCAGGCAAACACCACTTACCCCCTTCAACAATTCCTCTAAATCTTTTAGTCAAAAATATTTTATTTCTATTCACAATAATTCCGGCAACAGCACATTTAATACCTAACAATCTAAGTAAATATTTTATCATTTCACTTCCTCCAACAATCGCAATTTAGCGACAAAAAATCCCTCAGAATTATTATCCTGCGGATAAATCCTGCAGCACCTTGAAACTTCCGGAGAAAAATCGGAGCCGTTCCAAGAAGTAACGCCAGGCCTGCAACGCAAAGGCAAATGCAACTCTTCAAGCTCAACAGGAAAATTCTTCAGCGCAAAGTCAACCACGGCCTCATTTTCTTCAGGAGAGTGAGTGCAAGTAGAATAAACAAGAGTCCCTCCAACTTTCAGACATTTAAGTGCGTTAGCAATTAATTTTCTTTGTTCGCGCGACAATTTCTCAACAACTTTAATATTCCACATTAAAAAGGTTTTAGGAGAACTTCGTAAAGTCCCTTCGCCAGAACACGGCGCGTCCAATAAAATTTTATCAAATTTCCATCCCTCTTTAGCAAGACGCGAGCACAATCCAACACCATCATTTCTAACAGAAACGCAATTCATCACACCACACCTCTCCAAATTAGCAGATAAAATTTTCAATCTGTCAAGCTTAATATCATTTGCAATTATCGTCCCTGAATTTTCCATCAAAGCCGCAATCTGCGTTGTCTTACTTCCAGGCGAAGCGCACAAATCCAAAACCCGCTCACCTGGCGCGGGATTCAAAGCAATAACGCTCATCATACTGCAAACCTCTTGAACATAATAATAGCCCAAAAGATGTTCGATAGAATTTCCAAGCTCTCCAGGACCGAGTTCCTGATCAATTAATATAATCTCGGGATATTTAGGAAAAGGACACACAACATTCCATTTCTCGCGCAATCGCATAAAAAGCTTATCACAGGAAATCTTCAAAGTATTACAGCGAATATAATTCAAAGGTTTAGTATGAATTATCTCACTATATTTATCAAATTCCTCTTCATCAGGCAGAAGTTTTCTCATGCGCTCTTCAAACAAAGGTTTCATTTCAGGTCTCATAAAAATCAATGATAGATTACACTTATAAAACTGCTGAAAAAAGAAATCTATCAAATAGAACAGCACTCTTGCAAAATTATAAAAAGAACAAATTACTCCTACAAAAAATGGAAAACAATCACAAAGAAAAAAATCCTAAGAAGTTTTTGTTTGTATCAAACGAAAGTCTAAGCGGCGACTTAGCTTGGCAGATAAAAAAAGAAGGACACGAAGTAAAAATCTACATTCAGGCAGAATCAGACAAAGATGTTTATGATGGTTTTTTAGACAAAGTAGAAAAATGGGAGTCGCATAAAGACTGGGCAGATGTAATTGTATTTGACGACGTAGGTTTTGGGGAAATATCTGACAAATTAAGAGCTGAAGGAAAGCTAATAGTCGGTGGAAGCAGATATACTGACAAATTAGAGGAAGATAGGGAATTCGGGCAGAATGAGATGAAGCGCGTCGGCATGACGATACTTCCGCACTGGGATTTCACGAACTTCGACGAAGCAATAAACTTCATAAAAGAGCATCCAGGACAATACGTTTTCAAGCCGTCAGGCACAATCAGCTCAGACCAAAAAGGAATTTTATTTATCGGCAACGAAGAAGATGGAAAAGATTTAATAGAAATTTTAGAGCAAAACAAAAAATCATGGGCAAAAAAAATAAAAAGATTTCAACTGCAAAAAATGGCTGTAGGTGTAGAAGTAGCGGTAGGCGCGTTTTTCAACGGAGAAGATTTCATACATCCAATAAATATCAATTTTGAGCACAAGAAATTATTTCCAGGAGACATAGGCCCATACACCGGTGAAATGGGAACTCTAATGTTCTGGGGGCAGCCAAACGCACTAT
>JBBTAH010000089.1:0-1812 GCA_038044285.1 Nanobdellota archaeon
CAAATCCTGCTAATATTAAAGCATCAAGGACTGTAACAAATATAGCAATTCCTAAAAAATTCATTATTAATGAACCATATTGTTTAAGTGGAGGCATAAAATAAAAGAAAATTGCGATAGGAAAGAGCACAACACCAATAGCTACGAAAGCATAACGTATTACTAAAACAAGAGCGGTAAATACGAGCGCAAGCAAATAAACTAATCCAAATAGGATTGCGAGTCCTAAATCAGTTATTCCACCAGTTCCCAGTAAAAAGAAATTAGGGTCTATTAATGTTAATGTAGCCGAAGTTACAATTGCAGATAAATCAACAGCAAGTCCATAAATAAAGAAAGATGCCTGAATTAGCAATATCATAATGATTATGTTTCTCAGCCACTGCTTCGCATTATCTCTTTTTTCTGAATCGTATCCAGAAATCATAAAATTAAATCCAGTACCAACTAAAAGCAAAGCATAGAACATTGAAAGAACGTAAATAACAATTACCCACATGCTAAAGAATAGATTAAGATTAACAGGTGAAGAAAGCAAATTCAGAGTCATTTGCAAGAATGGCTGAATCGGAGCATTCAAAATATTAAGAATAAACTCAAAAAGGTTTTGCACTAAACACGTACCTAAGTTTGTGAGAGTGCAGGTAGGCATTTTTTGAAGTAAGCAGATTTAGTTAGCGAAAAAAGAAAATAATTGAAAAGTAAAAATACAGTTATTTTACCTGCAAGTAAAAACCTAGTGTTACTAATTGGATCAGCTTGTAACGCAATAGAAGGCTGTAATGGCAGGTAAAGAGTAGATTGATAGACATTATATCCATAATCTTCATCCCATAGCCCACAGAGAACATTCTGCTGGTCTTCATAACTTAACGCTTGTGAATTCACAAAATTACAATCTGCTATTTTATCGCTCTGTGTAAAGTTAGCACATTCTAAAGGTGAAGGGCAAGCGAGAGCTAGCCCTGTGCCTAATATGACCAGAGCCAAGCTCCCCGCTAGAAAAACCAAAATTCCTTCCGCTTTCATGTGTCTAACTTACTATGAAACTAACCACTAAAGGTGCAGCCCAAATAATTACCAACCCAATAACTACATACATTGCCATTCCTTTAGCATTGTCTCGCTTCTTTGGATCAGCTCCACTCATCATGTAATTGACTCCTGCTAGCAATAAAACCAGTGCCGCAATAGCAGTCGCGATATACTTCACTAAGTTGTATATCTTCATGACTGGTTGCAAGATTTGGTCAAAGGTTGCCTGTTCCTGCGGTGTCAACGTGGTGTTGAGGTTTGGTTGTTGTGCTAATACCAATGAAGGCAATAAGAGCAACAACAGAAGCACGCTCGCCACAAATTTAGTTTTTATATTTATTTTGCTCATGAGAATTTTTGAAGTTGCAACTTTAAATAACGCTTATAAACATTTTTTCAGAATTTTTATCCATAAACTTATAGATGTTTTTTCGGAATAAATATTGATAAGGGGTTTATATAGAATTTTCATAATTAGTTTTACATGGAAAAGCAAGTTTTATTAAACCAGAAAGATTATAATGATTTGCCTTATAATAGGAATAAGTTTGCAACTTTGAATAAACAAGAGCAGGCAGAATTTATGAAAAGAAAATTATCTCTTATTCTAAGGCAGTGTGAAGAAATGACAAAAAATCTTAATGATGATACAGTATACCTCGAAAAACCAAAACATTAAAAAGAGCAGTTTTAGTCACAGTTACAGTCGTAAGTCTAAAGAACTTATGGCAAGCTAAAAAATTTGGCTCAGCCACAATTTATTAGCGATGAGCCCAT
>JBBTAH010000090.1:0-1953 GCA_038044285.1 Nanobdellota archaeon
AGCTCCCTCGCGAGAAATCAGCCCGGAAAGCTTCGCCTTCTTCGCTTCAACTTTTCCGTCAATCTCAGCAGCACTCAGTCCAGAGTATCGCGCAATCTTTTCAACTAAAATACTATATACATCCTTCTCCATCAAAGCACAACAAATCCAAGCTTTAAAAGAATAGTGTTTGCAAATAACAATCTTTAAAAGATAACAAAAATAAAACCACTCATGCCAAGCATCGCAGCAATAATAGTCAAAATAATGCCCGCCTCTCCAAATTCAAATCTCAAAGAAATAGAAAACCACGCACAGCACATTATGGAAAAACACGGCGCAAAAAACATATCATTTGAAGAAAAAGAAGTTGCCTTTGGGTTAAAATCAATTAGTATGAAATTTGCAATATCCGAAGACAAAGGCACAGATCTCGTTGAAAACGAATTAGCAAAGCTCAAAGACGTCTCATCAGTAACAATAGAGGATTATAGGAGGGCATTTGGGTAATGACCAACAGATTAAAATTAAAAAATCGATGCGATTAGTGCTCGATTTTTGGATACAGGCAAAATCTTCTATGGATTTTGCTGCACAGAAATTTGTCTTTGTGAACAAATTTCTTGTGTTCAAGAAGTCAACTCCATACTAAAGACTTCAACTCATCAGAGTTGAATGTATTAGAAAATTTCAATTTTCTAAGTATGGAGTTTTAGAGGAGACTTCTTGACATTAAAAGATTTTTTCGACGGCAGAGAAAGGTTCAAAGAAATGGTTTTCCGAAACGCGCGCGGAGAATATCTTCCTTTAAGAGTAGAAGCAATAGGAAAAGCCGTTTGCATATCAGTAGTATACTTAGATCAGGGAAGAATAAAAACAAGCATTCGTCCTTTGTGGGAAGCGCTCGAAGACACATACGTCAGACCATAAATAAGAATTTCAGCATAAAGCACAAAGTGTTTAAAAATGTTTATATTTGTTATAATATCTAACCAAAACTCCTAAAAACCCCACCCACTTCAATAAAAAATGCCACTCACGCCAGAACAAATATCGCAACTAAAAAACCAGTTAAAAGAGCAAATTAAGCACTTGCCAGAATCTCAAAAAGAAGAAGCAGAAGAACAAATAGAATCAATGTCTGCAGAAGCAATTGAATCGATGCTGAAAGAACAGCAAGCGAGTCAAAAGCCAATCTTTCGCGCAGTCGTCGCCGGTGAAATCCCTTCAAAAAAAATAGCAGAAACAAAAGAAGCCCTGGCTGTCCTTGACATAAAGCCGATTTCAAAAGGCCACATAATAATAATTCCAAAGCAAGCGGCAAAAAACACCAAAGAAATCCCTGTAAAATTATTCACTCTCGCAAAAAAACTCGCAAAAAAAATAGAAAGCAAACTAAAAGCAAAAAGCGCAGAAATCCAAACAGAATCCAAATTCGGCGAAATAATAATAAACGTAATTCCAATTTACGACAAACCATTATCCATAAATTCACCAAGAACAGATGCTTCTGAAAAAGAATTAGAAGAATTAGAATCAATTCTAAAAGAAAAACAAAAAGCAAAAATAATCAAGCTCAAAAAAACCCCAAAGAAAACAAGTTCACTCCATAAGCTAAAACGAAGGATTCCCTAACTTAGCAAATCCTAACTGCAAGAAGCTCCTCCAGCAGGTCCTCCTGAACAAAGAGACAGAATTCTAAGGATACATTCATAATTGCTGATTTCCGGTTCATTTGTAGTCCAAGCAGTAGAAGTAGGAGTATTAACATAATTTCTGCTAAATTCAAGAACATTAAAGGTTAACCGAAGACTAAGAGTCTGACTTCGGGTTCCATCAGTAGAATAATATACAATGTTGACTTGCCCAGGATTAAGAATAAAAATATGATGGTTGCGCCGGTAAACATTTCCAAGACTATTAACTCCGCCACTAACAATTAAACTTCCAGTAAAGGTTCCTCCGCCAACATAA
>JBBTAH010000091.1:0-8036 GCA_038044285.1 Nanobdellota archaeon
TGCGCTTCCTGTGTGAGGGCGTCCGCTTCATCTAAGAATATTACTTTAAATGGAACTGTGCCAATTGCCTTTGTTCGTGCGAAATCCTTGACTTTTTGCCTGACTACATCTATTCCTCTCTCGTCAGATGCATTTAACTCAAGATAATTGTCTTTCCATTTTTCCTTGAAAAGTTCTTTTACTATAATTAGGGCTAGAGTTGATTTGCCTATGCCAGATGGGCCTGCGAAAAGCAAGTGCGGGATGTTCATTGCTTGCACTAGAGCCTTTATTCTTTTTA
The DNA here is from genome assembly GCA_038044285.1 of Nanobdellota archaeon. GTDB lineage: Archaea > Nanobdellota > Nanobdellia > Pacearchaeales > GW2011-AR1 > SICU01. The sequence goes on from JBBTAH010000091.1 coordinate 281, forward strand.
CTATTTCCTGCTGCCCGACTAAGTTGTCAAATACAGACGGGCGATACTTTTCTGTCCAGATTTCACTTTGGCTCATAATTTAGATTCACCTTCTTTGTTTAATAAAGATTTATATGTTTTTGAAAAGCGTTTTGACTCTTATATAATGTTTGTGGTGACATAATGTTTATTATGTCTTTGCTGTTTGTTCTTTGATGAAGGTATACACTTCTAAAGGAGATGGAGGTTTTACCACTGATTTTTCTGGGCAACGGCTGCTTAAAGACGATATTCGGATTCTTGTTAACGGCAAAATAGATAATTTGCAGTCTGCTTTAGATATGAGTATTTTTCTATGCAAAAATGATGAGGATAAAAAGGTTTTAAATGAAGTGCAGAAAAAAATGTGGCAAGTTGCAGGCGAGGTTGCGAATTGCGATAAAGAGTGTTTGATTTGGCCTGTTACTGATAATGATTTGTTGGAGTTGGAGAAGTTTATTGATTCATTGGGAGAGCCGCCCAAGAAGTTCGTTAGGTTTGAAAATGAGAAGGCGATTTGGTTTAACGAATGCCGCGTCCGTTGTCGTGAATTGGAGACTTTGATTGTTAAGTTGCTGCGCGACGGCACACTTCGCGGAGATGTTTTTAAGTATGTTAACCGGCTTTCTAGTTTGTTTTTTATGATGGGGTATAAGGCCTCGGATGATTAATTAATCTTTTAGTACTTGTGGTATTTTTTCTCTTGGAATAATTCTGACTTTAACACTTTTCATTTTTAATATATATGCTTTCATTAAGCGATGAAGACCATCTAAAATTAGCCAACGACCCTTATTTTCCATAATATCTATTGGATACTTTAGATCTGCTTTCATTGTTCTTTCATATTCTTCTTTGTATTTTTTTGGATTGTTGATGATGTCTATTGATTTTAGATTGTAGATTCCATCTTCGTGCCAGTGAAAAGGAATATCAAAATGCCATGTTAATTTCTCAATGGACATTTCAGTTGTAGGGATTTTTAATTTCCAGACTTTTTCTTCATTCCAATGAAAATCAAAACCAATCTTCTTAATAATCTCTGGAATATCTTTTTGCATTTTAGGCTGTTCTCTGGCGATGTAGCTTTCTCTTGCGCTTTTCTTTTCTGATGCGCTTGCGCTGCCATTTCCAGCGCATTTGGTTCTTTTTCTTCCAGCGTCGTGATGAGCGTTTCATGTTTATCTTTATGGAAATGGATTTTTAAAGGTTACTTTATGAAAAATATGACAATTTTATTTTGTCTATTTCTTCCTTGAAGAGGCGGGATTTTTCTTCGCCGAGGATGTTTTTGTAAGTGCCGAAGTTTGAATGTATTGTTTTTCCGAGACTGGTTAATTCTTTAGTTAGCATTGCGATGTCGCTTTCCTGCAGAGATGTTTTTGACAAGATTCTCCAGCCACGGATTTTTTCTACTTTGTGGCTTTCTTCGTATGCGAGAGATCTTATTATGTTGCCTGCGTCTATAATCTCGTCGTAAGAAAGGCTATTGATGAGCAGTCTGGATTTTTTGAGGTTTAATTTAGTGTAATCTTTTATTACGAGGTTTGTTTCTTTTTCTACATTTTTTAGAAGCTCTTTAAGGCGTGTTTTTATTACTGTGCCTTCAGTTCCTATTTCAACTAACAATTCTTTAATGCCTTGAGCCATTTTTTCTATTAACCTTCCTTTTTGAATTACTGCTGATGCCCGCTCAAGATTTAAGTAATTTCTTAATTCTAATTGAGTTAGTTTTTCTAGATTTAGATCAAATAACTCTCTTTGTTTTTCTATTAACTGCACTCGCTCGTTAACTTTGCGCAATAATTCATTTACTTCTTTTAGATGATGCTTGAAATTTTTATAATATACATTTATTTCGTTTTTTCTTTCTGAAACAGCAATAACTAATGTGCCCAGCATTTTTGAGACTCTTTCCGCGGTTTTGTGGCGGGTGCCGGTCTCTTTCGTCGGAATTTTTTTGTCAGGATATAACATTACATTTGCATAATTTATTTTTTTCATGTCTCTTGATAGAATTATTGCCCCGTCCATTTTTGACAACTCAATTATTTTTTGAGGAGTGAATTTGCTGTTTATTTTGAAGCCGCCGTCGATGATTGAGCTTATGCCTAAAACATCCACAACAATTAATGCTCCTTTTTTTGCGTTTACAATTCCTTCAAGCGCTGTTCTGAAGTTTGTGCCTATTGAAATTGTTCTTAATACTTGTTCAATTTCTTCGCCTGTTGTTTTTTGCTGCCCGTTGTTTTCAACTAGACTTGGCAGAATTTGCGCCTGGATTTCTTTTTTTGCTACGACTAATTCTTCGTTCATGTTATTTCTTTTTGTTTTTGATGTTGCTCTTGTATTTATAGTTTTATTTCTTGAAGCGCAATAGTTTTAAACCTGGCGCTCGAGATTAGGATTATATTTTTGCCCTCTCTTGCTGCGGGTTCGCGCAAACCGATGTTCGCGGAAACTCCAACTCTCGCGAGTTGAAGTCTTGCTCGTCTTCGGACTGTGCAGCTCCTCCCTGCGGAGTGCAAAAAAGCCCCGTAGTCTAGTGGTCAAGGACACAGGACTCTGGCTCCTGTAACCCCGGTTCGAATCCGGGCGGGGCTATTGATTCTCACCTTTACAACTCTAATGAGTTGAAAGTCCACGCCAACTGATGTTGTCGGGAACTCCAATTCTTGCGAATTGTAGTGTTCGAATCCGGGCGGGGCTATTCCGGATTCGAAGTGCTCGCTGACTGATGTCATCGGCAACTCCAATTTTCGCTTCGCTCAAATTGAAGTAATCCGGGCGGGGCTATTTGTTGTGCGGAAGGCAGAGCCTTATTAATTGACAATCTCGAAATCGGTAAATTTAAGTATCTTAGCTTCTTATGTAGAATATGGCTGGAAAAGAGATTGGCACTGTTAGTGATTATTTTGCCAAGATAGAGGTTGCTGCGATAAAACTTAATGGTGGTTTGAAGATAGGAGATAAGATTCATTTTAAGGGTGCCACTAGCGATTTTAAACAGACTGTGAAGAGCATGCAAATTAATAGAAAGCCTGTTGATAAGGCAAGGGCCAAGGACGAAGTTGGTATAAGGGTTAGCGATAGAGTCAGAAGGAATGATAAAGTTTTTTTAGTTGAGTAAGTTAAATTTATAATTAATCAATCTTATCTTTAACATGCTTCATAAAAAGAGTCCGTGGATTTTCAAATATCCTAAGATTACTGTCTTCTTGATAGCTGTTGTTGCGGCTTATTTTATATTCAGAAATCCTTTCACTATTTTTAAGATTGCGGCTATAAATGGCGATCGCTATATTGGCGCTTTTATTGCTGGTTTGTTTTATTCTTTTGGATTCACGGCGCCTTTTGCTACGGGGTTTTTCCTGACGATTGCGCATTCTAAACCTTTATTTTTTGCTTTTTTTGGAGGGCTTGGTGCTTTGCTTGCTGATTTGTTTATTTTTCATATTGTTAGAGTTTCTTTTATGGATGAGTTTACTCGCTTGGAGCATACAAAAGGATTCAGGTGGCTTGAGCGCTTATTTTATAAGACAATCCCTGTGAAATTGCATAAGTTATTTTTATTTGCTATTGCTTTTGTTTTTATTGCGTCCCCATTGCCTGATGAGATTGGGGTGACATTGATGGCCGGTTTTACTTCGCTTTCTTATAGGGGTCTTGCGATTGTTAGTTTTGTTGCTAATACTTTAGGGATTTTTGTTCTGCTCACGATTTAGGCATGTTTAAATACCCCGATTTTAGGATTTTGTGATGAAAGAAACAGCAGAATTCGGGAGGCGCGTTTATGATAGTTTAGCAACGATAACTTTGCAAAGTCTTTGTGATACTATTAATGGCTTATCTCGCGCGCACGGACAGATTGACGGAGTCACTTATACAATTATTAGATATCCGATACAATTATGCACATTTGGCTGTGATGCGATGCAGTTAATGGGCAATTACGAAGCTGAAATGGTTAGATTTGTTGTAGGAAGCGACGGGAGAGTTTTAGATGGCGATTTACCTGATGATATTTTGCCGAAACTTGATAGATTCACTTACGACGATTTGAGATAAACTTTTAAATTGCCTTTTTCAGTAAGTTGTACTAGCTCCTGTAGTCTAGTGGTCAAGGACACGGCCCTCTCGCAGCCGGAGTTTACATCGTTGAGATAATAACTCCAGCCCTCTTGGGCAGGCATTTTATTTTCGCCTCGAGAAATTCTCTTTCGAGAGGCGATGGAGAACGGCCGTAACCCGAGTTCAAATCTCGGCAGGAGCATTTTGAAAAAGTTTAATGCTCATCCGGAAAGAGCATAGGTTTTTTTCTTAAAGCTCGGCGGGAGCATATCGGCCGAGATTTGCCACAATCCTGAAATATTCAAAATTTATGGTCTTTGGAGTAACACAATATTTTTATATAAGTTATACTGGTTATTCTTGAGGGAAAATGGTGAACTGGATTGTAATTGGGATAATTATCTTATTTGTGTTTTTGTTCTTTAAGATAACTTCGTTCAGGTATGAGAGATGGTGGACGTATTTGATTGCTGTTTTGATGATATTTGTGCTGTTTTCTTTTTTCAGCGTTGTGAAGGCGAACGATATTGACATTAAGAGTTTTGATGGTTTTTTCGCTGGCTCGAGGGCCTATGTCTCGTGGCTTGTTGGCTTTGGCAAAGGGGCTGCGTCTATTACTGGGCAAGTGACAAAGATAGACTGGAACGCTACTAGCAATGCTACTTTAGGCGGGAGATAGGATGAAACTTTTGATGATTTTGATTAAAGTTTTTGTGATTGGGGCTTTGTTGATTATTAGTAATAATAATCTTGCGCTTGAAGTGCCTGAAAATCGCCAGGTTTTTTTTGGACAATATACAACTTGGCTGTCCGAACTTTTTGACCATGGCGCTGTTGTTGTTGGATATGTTGTTGGGAATGAATGGCTGCCAGATGTGCCTGAAAGTGCGGGTGTTGGATAGAAACAAAGATTTTAAATAACTATTTTTGTAAAAGATTATACATTCGTCCTCTCTTGCTGTGCGGTTCCTCGCGCTGATGCACTGTGGACCTGCTCGCTGTGGAGTACGAATGCCTCTGTAGCTCAGCCGGTAGAGTACGTCCTTGGTAAGGACGGGGTCCCGGGTTCAAGTCCCGGCAGAGGCTTTATCTTTTTCGTTGCTTACCTAGATTAATATCATTAATCAAATTCCAATTTTCCCGGATCGTTTACTTTATGAATACAACCGCAGCGCACTAATAGATAATATCCTATTGCCATTCCAACAATTAGGTACGCTCCTTGTATCACCAAGGAAGCTCTGATTCCGATTGCACCAACAGCAAAACCCAAAGCCAGCGTAACAAATATTTGGAAGAATCTTCTTATAAAAGAAATACCAGAAAGAACAGTTGTGCGAATAGATGATTTTACATGAGAATTGATGTAATCTGAAACAATAGGATTTTGAACATTAAATAAACCATTCATTAATATGAAAGCTCCAACAATGAATGCTGGATGCAATAATAAGGCCATGACAATATAAGTTAGACCCAACGTCATGTTGATGACCATCAAAATTTTCTCTAACGTGAGATATTTCTCTAGTAGATAGGAATATTTAGTAATAATTATATTAATGGCTGTCCCAATAGATATTGCTAAACCTACCCATATTAATGGAATGCTATTCGTTTGAAAATGCGGCTGATATAATGACTGAACGAAATATTCTCCACTTAAAGTAAGTACTCCTACAATGGTAAGGTTAAAGATAACATTATTCCTTTTGATAAGAGAAAAACTCTCCTTGAGTATAGAAAACATTTGCGAGCCTGCTACATTATCTTTTGTATTAGACCGATAATCCTTCAGAGACATAGCAATACAGGCTGAAGCGATGGTAAACAAAGAAGTAACAGCAATAAGAGGTAAAAATGAAATTGTTCCAAGTTGTCGGTATACCAATCCGGCTAAAGCAGTAGAGATAATAATTCCTATTTGTTTATTATATAAAAATTTGCCATAAAACTTCTGAAAGTTCTTCTTACCTTCATTTTTAACCGATTCATATATAAGAGCTTCCTCGCTCCCACTTAAAAAAGAACCGGCCAGCCCCCTGAAACCCGAAGCTATATAGAATCCTATTGCAGTGGGAAAAAGCATTATCATTAAAATTCCAGAAGATTCAATTATATATCCAAAAACAATAGATATTTTCTGTCCAAATCTATCTGCCAGAAGTCCAGTAGGAATTTCTCCTATAAACGTAAACAGTGAATAAATCGCTGATGCAATAACTATTGCTGAAAGAGTTACATCTTCAGATAAAAGAAAAAATGTAAGTATTGGTATATAAAGATAAAATCCTTTTAGAAAACCGATCCAGGTGAACTTTCGTAAGTTAGACATAAACTTATAAATTTTAATAATTTATAATAGTATCCAAAATAGGTTTATAGAAAATGTTTAATACTAATAAGCTACGCAGAAGAATGACGTGAACTCATGTTAAGCATATGGGCAGAGGTTTTTTATACTCTTTATTACAGAATTGAAAATGGAAATTGAAGAACTGAAAAGCGCTTATGTGGGCTTGCAGAAAAAACATGCGCTTCCTGTGTTTGATGATTTGAATTCTGTTTTTGATATTGGAAAAATTGAAAGAGATTCAGGCAATTTGCTGCGAGACGTGCGGAGAGCCATGGTTGAGAAAGTTGCTCATTATTTGCGATTGATGGAGTTGATGCTAAATCCATCACAGGCGTCGCCGATTTTTTTGATTTTACTTAAAGAGGTTACTTCTGCTGATAAACAGGTTTTGGACAAAGTTTTTTCTTCTTTTATTGAAATTGAGCTTTATTCTTATAAATTAGATGTTGGATCTTCAGATAATGATGAAGCAGACTTTATTAAAAAAATTTATGGAGTTTGGAATGAAAACAGAGATAGTTTGCTTAAATTGTTGAATATTCTAGAAAGAAACTGGAAAAATGGCTCTGTCAAGAATCACAGGACTAGAGATTATTTTAATTAACTGCTTTAAATATTTCTTCAAGCGAGATTTCAGCGACGGCTAAGGGCATTTTCATGCCTGCGTTTTTGAGAGTTATTGGGTGAACTTCTCCAAAGTAGCCGATGACTTTGTTGTTTAATATTATGTCTGCTGTGCGGCCATCTATCATGTTGTCATGGGTTGTTTCCTCTAGAGTGTAGTTTAGACCGAGTGACCTGAATAAGTAGTCTATGTGCTGTTTACATTCAGTTGCATTTGCGGGCGTCAAGCCGATTATCAAAGAGGTTCTTTCATCAATCCCTGTTTCTTTTCCAGAATTTTTAGAAAAGACTGTTCCTATTTCAAATATCTTTTGAGGATATTCTGCATCTTTATTTTCTGATAATATTCTTAATAGTGGTATGAATAAGTTTGGCCGCAAGTATTTGTATTCCGTTTTTGAATCTTCTAATTCCAATAATTCTTTATTTTGTTTGGATTCTTCCTGTTTTATTAAATGATATGAAGATATTTCTAGTAGGCCTAGACCAATTAATATCTCTGAAATTTTTCTTTTTATGATGCTTTCTTTAGATTCTTCTCCAGTTGTTGAGATGTTTGGTATTTCTGGGACGATGTTGTTGTAGCCGTAAGCTATGGCTATGTCTTCAATCAAGTCAACTTCGTGTAAAATGTCTGTGCGCCATGGAGGAATTTCCACTTTTCCTTTACTGTAACGATAGCCCATT
>JBBTAH010000091.1:8136-19902 GCA_038044285.1 Nanobdellota archaeon
TTCTTTTGTGTTTACATCAATCCTTCCTGTCTGCTCGCTGTTGATTATCGGTGGCATTGATAGGACTTGATTATTAGCGTCAATGAATATAGGATATTTTTTTGTGTTGTCAAGAAGATGTGCGTATTTTCTTCCTGTTGGGTGCAATAGCAAGATTTCAGAAGCAGTTAATTCCTGTTGCGCGCCTAGAGGCTGGTATTTTATTTCCTTTGGCTCTTTTGCAGTGTATCTTATGGGGAGATTTATTTTATTAAGTGGATAAATTCCGATTGCCATCTTTTTTCTATTGCGGCCGACTGTGAATGCCAATTTTTCCTGCATATTTATTATGTCTTTGATTTTTTCTTCTGTTAGTAATAAACTTTTTACTATGGCGCACACTGTGCATGGCCTGATTTCCTTGACAGATTTATCAACAATTATTTTATAGTTTTTTTCAGGTTTGTTTATCTTGTATTTTTTCAATCCTTTTTCCTTACCGATAAATGCCTTAAAGGCCCTTAGGTAATTGTACAGCGAGAGCAAATCTGGGCGATTTGGAGAAATTTCAATTTCAATTTCTTCGCTTGTTAAGGAATCAATAGGTGTGCCAAATAGATTTATTTTTTCTTCTATTTCTTTTGTTATCTTGATTTCTTTTTCAAATTCTTTTCTTGAGAAAATTACTTTTGTCATTTTATATCTCTATTATTACTTCGTCTCCATCTTTTAAATTAAATTTATCTCTTAATTTAATATTCGAAGCTATTTCTATGATGGTATTTGGATGATTTCCTACCCCCCTTTCATTTGCATCTGTTCTTAAAATAAATGCTTTTTTACCATTAATTTTGCATTGTAGAATATTAACAGAAACTTGGAATCCATATTTTTCTTTTTCTAGTCTCATTATTTTTTTCGGGAATGAGAATTCTTTTTTCAGCTTTACATTTAATGTTCCTGGAAAAAACCTCATTCCTGTTATTTTTTCATATGCTTCTAAAAGTCCCGGCACATTTTCCATCCTATATGAAAAGTCCCCAATTCCGGTTATTACAATTCCTTTTAATCTTACCATTTCATTTTATAATCATTTTTTTATTTCTTAATTTAGTTAGATCATTTGAGTACATTTCTCGGAGGTCTTTTATTTCGTTGTATTCCATGATTGTTCTGTCAAAGCCAGGGCCCCATGCAAGGACCTGTATGTGCTCGCCCAGCAATGGGATTGTAACCTCCGGGCGGAATATTCCTGCACCGCCGAGCTCAAACCAAACTTTTCTTTCGGGATGCCAGACATCTATTTCTACGGAAGGCTCGGTGTATGGGAAGTAGCTTGGCCTGAACCTTACTTTGTTATAGCCCATTTTACTGAAGAATTCTTTAAGATAACCAAGGAGATGCCTGAAGTTTAGGTCTTTGCCGACGACGATTCCTTCTGTTTGATTGAATTCAAAGCCGTGACCCCAGTCTACAGTTTCATTCCTGAATGTTTTTCCTATTGCGAAATATTTTCCATTCTTATCGATTGAATTCTTTAGCTGGCCGAGTTTTGCGAGCGTCTGAGCTGACAAGCAAGTTGTGTGGGTTCTAAGTACAACTTTTTTTGCTTCGCTTTCTTTCCATTGATATTGCCAGCCTTTGCTTCCTGAAATTCCTCTTTCATGAGCTTGCTTGACTTGTTCTATTAATTTTGGATTTGCTAGGATTTTTCCTTCAATATTTTTTATGAAGAATGTGTCTTGCATTTCACGGACTGGATGATCTTGCGCAGTAAACAGAGCGTCGAAATTCCAGAAGGATGTTGTTGCGAGAGTTCCTATCATTTCCTTAAATCCGAGCTCAAGCCAAATTTTTTTCCCTTGTTCGATTGACTGGTTGACAAAATGCTTCCTGCCGCCGTGAATCTCTGGAACCTTTGTATTTAAATCATAACGACGGAATTTTTTCCCTTTGGGAAAATCTTTAATGATTTCAGGAGTTATTTCTTCAATTAAGTCTGATTCAATTTTTTTGCCGGCTATTTTTTTGCCGATATCTGTAAGTGAAAAAACAGTTTCTTTTTTCTCACTTACTTCAATGATATTTTTTCTTGATTTTAGATTTTCTAATGCTAGACGGTCAAGGTCAGACAAGGCAGATTCTTCAATTGGCAGTTTTTCGAGCAAAGTCTCTTCAGGGAATTTTTTTGATATTTCTTCTTTTGAAGCAATTATTTTTACTTTTCCATTTTCTAAGTTTATCAGCGCTTTGTTTTTTAACACTCCAAGAGCTGCTTTGAATTCGTTGTCTGATAGCTTTACTGAATCCCTTATTTCCTGTAATGGTTTACTGCTGTGGTTTTCTATCGCGATTACAAGAATGCGCTCTGGCAGTTGATTTTTTTTATAATAAACTCCGTTAACACCAAGGCAAATTTCTTTTTTATGCGAGTGCTCTATTTTCAAGACTTTTTTATTTTCCAAGAAGGTTAAAGCTCTTAAGACGGTAGTTTTGTCTATGCCCGATTTTTTAATTATCTCATCTATCGAACTGTGGAGGTAAGGTATTATTGCGCGCTCAATCTCTGAAAGAGATTCTATTAGTTTTTCCATTTTTAAATGTGTTCTTAGGATATTAAAAAACTATTGCTTCTTTTATTTGTTGTGTTGAAGCTCCTAAGCTCTGAAGTAAATTACCTGCTTCCTGGTTTGTTGCTCCTGAAACAGCTAATTTTGTTTTTGCTTTTCTGCATATTTTTATGTTTTGCCTTATTTTCGCGAGGCGGTCTGCTTTTTCTTTTTTTTCTAATTTAGATATTTCTCTTAAGTCTATTCCTATTGCTACTTTATTTCTGGCCGCTATTTTTGCCAGAACATGGTTTAGGCCGCTGTCTGTTTGTCTGATTTTGTTCTTTCCTGCCGTAGCTTCTGGCGAAAGCAGAATTTGGAAGTTTCCATGTTCTAGGATTTTTCTGTTGAATTCTTCGTTTTGAGCTTGGATAACTATTGGAGCCTGCGCTATTTTTATTTCGCGTTTGGCTTTTTCTAGGTTTGTTGTTTGGATAATCATTGTTCGATTGTTGTTCCTGTGAATTTTTTTCCTTTTAACAAGTTGTCAAGATTTCTCATTTCATGGCCTATGAGGTAGGTTTTGATTTTGTGTTTTTTTATTAAGGCCGAGGCAGTTTGATCGAGCACGAAGTGCTGGCCTGGTTTGTATTTTATTGACATGGCTTTTTTTTTGAAATCTTCCCAGGAAATTTCTGAGATGAATTTTGCGTTTTTATTTTTAGCTGGATTAGATGAATAAAGCCCTGGTACGTTTGTTAGGTTTATGAAATCTGTTTTTAGGTAGCTTGCGAGCTTTGCTGCTGTTGCGTCAGATGTCTGGTTTGGAGCGTAGCGGAGCGCGCCGCAGAAAACTACTTTGTTTTTAGAGAGTAGGTTTTTTACTTCTTTCATTGTAAGAGGGAGTTTGCTGTTTGCTGGTTTTCCGAAGAGCTGCATCATTAAACGTGCGTTCATTCTTGTCGCTGCGATTCCTACGAGAGACTGCTGTTTCTTACTTTTGTGCTCGTGCTCTAAAATTGTGATGTACTCGCGAGCGACAAAGCCGCCGCCGCAGATGATTGCAAATTTGTATTTGTTGTAATTTTTTTCAATAACTTCTTTGAATTCTTCTAGCCATTTTGGATTAACTTTTTTTGGGACGATTAAACTTCCGCCCAAACTTATCACTATCAGCTTCATTTTCATTATAATCCTAGTATAGTAATTTATTTAAAGTTTTAAATGCTACTATTTTATGTTGGACACACAGGTTTTCGCGAGGCATTTGGCAGGATACTTACGAGAGTGCGGTATTATTGATTGCTCAGAAGAAAACTTTGTTTATGGTTCTGTGCAGAAATATTTTTTCTTAGGATTTTATATTAATTTTGCAGTTACTTCGTGTGATTCAACTAGAAGATTGGATATTTTTTTAGGAGGATCTGGACTTGGAGATTCTTTTTGCGAATTTATTTCTAATAATGGTGGTTTTATACGAGAGCCAGGATTGGAGTCAATTTTAAAAGAGCTGTCTCAAAGAGCTGTCTCAAGATGCCGCTTATTTTGAACCTGATATTTTTGAGGTGCTTCCTAAAGGAGAATATAGGATTTCTGGTGTTTTGAGGAGCGACGACCCGCCTAAAATATTCCGAGCTGTTTTGAATCGGTGCTTGAAGCCTGCGTGGTTTTATGCTAGGAAGCACAGACCGCGATAAGATTTAATAAGTTATTTTTGTTTGAAAGAATATGGTTTTACGAAAGAGGTTTTTTAGTGTAAAGATTTGGCCGCTTGTTTTCTTGGCGTTTGCTTTTGTGCTCGCGATTTTTTCTTTGTTTTATGCTGATTGGTATCAAAAAAGCGTTACTGGATTTGTTATAACTTATTGTGGTCCTGATCCAGATGACTGCCCCCAAGGTACTTCTGGTGGCGGAACCTCTTCAGCTATTACAAGTGAACCTCCTAGCCAAGTTTTAGTTGCCTCTTCTGAAAGTTCTTCTTATGTTACATTAGCCACTAATTATATTGTGGGGCTTGCTGAGGAGAATCTTATTGTTAAAGATTATTCCAAGGTTTCTGTTAGCTCTTCTGGGACTTTTGGACAAGAAAGTTCTTTTGATACCCCGACTGCTGTTTCAACTGAGCCTAATTTTGTTAATCCATGTGATTCTAATCCAAATTCTGTGGCGTGTTTTAATCAACTTAATACTATTAAATCATTTATTCAGAGCACGCTTACTGTTGCGCTTCAAGAGTATAACGAAGTCCTAGCATATGAGGATAGATTTTCTTCAATTAAGATTAGCGCTGATGCTGAAGCAATTAGAGCAAATACAATTTTAATAGAAGATATTTTGGCCAACCTTAATCTTCAACTGGTTAAAACAAGCGAACAAATTTCTGAACGACAGCAACGAATTGCCCAAAATATTGTTGATAACGAGAATTATGTTGAGGATAGTACGGATAAATTAGAGAGTTATGTTTCTAAGTATGAATCTGTTACTCCGAAGTCTGATCTACCTACTGAATCTGTGGGAGGAGAAGTGGTTGTTAGTGATTGCGTTTCTTCAGTTGATGCTATTTTGTTAGGCAGTGTTGATACAGGAAACGTTGGTTTTGATACAAAAGATGGAGGTATATGCGAAATTAAGGTTCCTGAAGCGAAACCTGTTCCGGGGAGCGGAGCTTCTACTACTACTATTGTAAATCCTGGAGGGCCTCCTGAATCTATTAATCCTCCTGCTGTTAGTTCATCTGGAGGAGGGAATAGTTTTGCTTTTTATGTGCTTCATGATAAGGATGGCGCACCTGGTGCTCCTCGCGAGGCATTTGCTGCTGCTTTGAGCCCTGCAGGTAATTTTGTGCTTGCTTTTCTTTCAGCTAGCAGTAATTATGAACTGGAAAAGAAAATAAGAGATTTTGTTCAGAAGGTTACTTTGGGTTTGCATGAAGGGATTTTAACTGGTGCGACTGTTAGCGCTGGTATTTCCGAGGAGCCTTTAAGGAAGAATGTTCCTTGGCTTTTGTGGTTGGCTCTTATTGCTGTTGCTGTTCCTTTCATTTTTTTCAGCAGCTATTTATTGCCGACACACGAGCGCCTGATTTTAGACGGCCGGCGCGCTATTGCTAGACGAGATTTTGCAAGAGCTGCTGATTTGTATAAAGAAATAGCAAGCAGATATATTGAATTACGCGATGAAAACGGCGAGGATATGCGCCAGGAAATACTTGAGTATTTTATTTTGTTGCGTTCTGCTTTGCGCGCGATGAATGTTAAATTTGATATTAATGTTGGTGCGAATAAATTCCCGAATATTATATTTATTGGTAATTCTTTTAACAAAGTTTATACTGATGCTCAAAGAGTTGAGAAACTTTTACATGACTCTTTGCATGATTTAAGAATTGATAGAAAAAGCGCAGCTTTGCGCGCCCCGGCAATATCTGAAATGTATTCGCGATTAGGGCGCCGTGATAAAGAGAAACTTGCTCCTTTATACGAGAGATTTATTTATGGTTTTAGAGATGTTAGGAAATAAAAGATATTAACAACTTAGTGTTATCAAAATATTTTTCTTATTATTATTTGTAATAATAATTCTATAACAATAAAATTAATAAGTTTTTATCTATAAAATTGACGGTAACTTTATAGTGTCAAGAACCATACACTAAAGTGTATGGCGTGTTTCTGGTTCTTGAGCACCTCGAAATTTACATTTGCTTTTTCACGAACTAAATAGGGAGTTTGCACAAATGTAAGTTTCTCAGTATCAAAATAAAATAACATTTATATACTCTTTTTGTTTTTTATTTGCGTGATGATAATATGGCTCCTTTGAACAAGATATTTTTTGTTGTTGTTTCTGTTCTAATTGCTGTTCTTTTAGCTGTTGCTTATAGCTCTTGGAAAAAAGAATCTGCTCTTTTTTCTGCTGTTGAAACTTCTTTAAGCGAGGATGAGGAAGGACGTTCTGTTTTTAGTGCGACTATTCGTAATGATGGTTTTAGAACAATTGTGGTTACTGGTTATGGTTACGATAATCCTAATTGTGTACCCGTTGAAAATATTAATATATTAGTTGCACCCGGCGGAACTTTTGATGTGGAAGTTATTTGTGCAGCCGGGTTAACTGAGGTTGATCTTGCGCAAGCTGATTTTTATATTCAGAATAGACATGATGAATTAGGAGAGGCACAAACAACTTTCTTGCCGAACTTTAATGCGCCATCTAGTGGTTCTGGCGCTTCTTCTGGAGCTTCTGGAGGGGGCGGAGGTAGTGGGCCAAGTTCTACTGGAATCGGGGCTAGTGGGCCACTTGGAGGGGGAGGTGGTTCAGGAGGATTAAGTGGTCAAGGCTTTTCATCTCCTAATTTTATTAGTTTTGCTGATCTTACAGGCCCTCCTTTTATTACTGGAGATAATACTCCTACAATTGTTGCGCTTGTTGTAGGGACTAGTTGTAGATGGAGTCCTAATGATTTAGCTTTTAATGAAATGCTTGTTGGTAATGTTTGTAATGTTGATTCAGAGGGTTTGGCTAATTGCTTTCTTTCTCAACAGCCAGACGGAACTGGGCTTGATTATCATGTTGCTTGCTCTGACGGTTCTGCCTCAAATAGTCTTGATAATAATTTAGATATTATAGCTGTGACTATTGATACTACTCCTCCAAATATTATTAGTTCGTCTATTTTTCCTGCTGGCGGCTATTCTTTTTCTGGGGGTATTGAAGCATTTGTTTTAAATCTTAATACTAATGAAGATGCAGAATGCCGCGCTGCTGCTGGGACAACGCCTACAACATCTTTTAATTCGATGACTATTTCTCTTGGCAGGGGTATATCTCACTCTGGCACTATTCCTTTAGGACCGCCAGGCACAATTACTATTTTGAATATTCTTTGTAGAGACAATGCTTATAATTTTGGGAATTTGCAGAGTTTGAGTTATCAGCGCCAGCTTGCTCCTGTTCTTGTTGGACCTGAAATTGTTATTCCTTCGCCCCAGCCTTCTTCTGGTGACTCTGGAGGTTCTTCAGTTGCAGATGTTGCAGATGAACCTTCTGGTGGGGCGCCTCCTCCGCGGTCAGATCCTTCTAAGGATCCTACTGGTGAAACTGTCAGGGAATTTAATTCACAGCGAACAATTTTTCAATGGTTTGCTGATTTATTTAGGAATATTTTTAGTTAAATATACATATTATAATTTATAAGAATTAGCTAATTAATTGTTTGACGATTAGTGGAGATTAATAAAATAAATTATTAATCAATTTAATAAATAGTTATATTTTTATTAAAGGTAATTGTTAAAATTTGGTTTGTAAATGATTAGTTATCTATATAAATAATTAGCTTTATAATTAATTATACTGAAAATTTTAGTTTTGCGTTTTGAGTGAAATCCTTGTTATAAATTTATAATTTATTTGAGTTTGAAACTGACAGAATTTCTCCAGATGTGTTGTTTACTGTCACAAACGCTGAATAAATGTTGAGGTTTTGGATTCCTGGAATATATGGCAAATATATTGTTGCTGCCGCCCTGCCGTTGCTGTCAAGAATGCCTATATTATTTACTATGATTGGGTTTGGTTGTAGGGAGAAGAATAATAAATCATCTATATTCACCGGAATTATTAAGCCATTTGGCAATAAAATTCCTGGGACATTGCCGAGGGAAAGTACTGCAAAATATGCTGCTCCTGGGTTTCGCGGAGCGTTTACGTGGAGATTTATTATTCCTCCAGGAATTAGGGTTCCTGTTTGATTTAAGAATGGAACTGTGTTTACTGCGCTCCATGCGTTAACTCTTGGGAAGGTGAGGCCTGTTGCTGGATCGTAAATTGGGAGGCCTGTTGATTTTAGTATATCTTCAATTTGCGCTACTGTCATTTGTGGATTGCGTTGCTTCATTAAGGCGATAGTGCCGCTGACGTGCGGCGTTGCAAGCGAGGTTCCTGAATTTGGAATAAAACCTCCAGAAAGGGATGTACTGCCAATTATACTTCCCGGTGCAATCAAGTCCACATTGGCATTTCTGTTGCTAAAGCAAGACATTGCATTTAGGACTGAGTTTTCTGTGCAAGTGAAAGTGCCGAAGGTGAATGTTTGCGTGCCGAGATTTGCGTCGTAAGATGATGTAACTGAGAGTGTATATTGTGAGACTGCTGGATATGAAATTCCTGTTGTGGAGCCAGAGTTGCCTGTGCTTGCAACCGAGACTATGTTCGCGTTGTATGCTGTTTGTAATGCTGGATCATAGTAGCCCGGAGATGTTGATTGTGTGTAAAGTGCTGATGTTCCTAAACTCATTGAAATTACTGATATGTTATATGTATTTTTATTTGTGATGCACCAATCTATTCCCGCAGCAATATTACTGCTAGATCCTGTAGCACTTGCATTCAGAACCTTTACTGCGAGTAAATTAACTTTTGGGGCTATGCCTCTGAATAGGGTTGCATTTGAAGCAATGACTCCTGCTGTTGCCGTGCCGTGGCCGTTGTCGTCGAATGGGTCTGGGTCGTTGTTAACAAAATCATATCCTCCAGCATATGCCTGGACTAGTGATGCGTGATTGTAATTAATTCCTGTGTCTAAATGGCAGACACCGACGCCAGTTCCACGCAAACTATAATTTGATTCAACAGTATTTGCTTGGATGACTGCGCGGCTTTGCAGCAAATGCCCGCCTACATCTTGCCGGTCAAAGGCGATGTAATTAATTCTTTGGTCGTTATGCAGCGCCGAGATTTCTTTTTCATTTGCTGTGCCTGCGAAACCGTTTAAACTTTTGTAGATGTATTTTATTTTAATATTCTTAAAATCTTTTAAGACTTCTTTAGTGTTGTATTCTTTGTTTACCCAGACTATTATCGGGATTTCAAGCTTTTCATTTAATTTTTGAAGTATTTCAGCGTAGGCAATTTGTTTTGTTTCTGGAGAGATATGCTGTTCTGGGACTTTTGCCGTGCTTGCTATTTTTTGAATGTCTATTTTTGGATTATTTTCACCAGTAGATATTTGATTCAAGAATTCTTCTGCGCTTAAAGAGGATGCGATTGCAACAAACGAGAGAGCAATTACAAACATTGTCAGGACTTTTGAGACTGCCATTGTTATGTTTTTATTAATTTAACGTGTTTTTAAAGATTTGTTTACTCTGCTGTAACTAGTTATTTAGGAACAAGCTCTTGGAAAGGATTTTTCTTTTGAAGGATGAATCGTGGTCCGAGTGTTTCTGATAAAATTGCTGTAATAATTAAATTATTGAGCGCTGCTTTGAAAGTTCCTTCGATTACAGGTATTCTTGCTTTTTGGGAGAATTCAGCGATTAGTTCATAAATTTCTTCTATTGATAATCTGACTCTTGTGCGCTGGACTGCGCCGGCTTTTTTTACTAGTAATTGGTTATCAGAGCCAGTACATTCAATTTCAGTAACTGCCGGGTCTTTAATCAGGAAATTTAATTTTTCGGCGGTTGGCCTTTCGTTGATATCTAATTGCAAAAGCGTGCGCGGTTGCTGAGTTATTTGAGAAGGGGCCTCTTCAATTTTTTTTGATGGCCTGAATCTTGCTCTTTGCGGTATTTGTTTGATGAATTGGCTTGGTTTGGTGCCGATTAGAGATTGGTTTTTTAGCGGTATGGTTTGTACTGGTGTTACGAACTCTGGGAGCATTTCTATCACTTTTTTTTCTTTTTCTATTTTAGCTTGAATTTGCATAGACTGTTTTTTTTCTTCTGCTATTTCTGGGGAGGGTTTTGAAATTTTTATCAATTCCTGGATAAATCCTGCGAGAAAAACTTCTCCTATGTCTTTTTCAGCCATTATATTTCTTCAATGTTGTTGCGGTTCATCGGTTGTTGAGTTGGTGGCGGGCCGCGCATTTGCGGAGGCCTTATGCCCGGGCCGTAAAGGCGCTCGCGCATTTTTTCCTCCATTAGTGTTAATCCTTTCGCGAGAACTTTGTTTTGTTCTAATAGTTTGTCTATTTTGTCCAAGAATTCTTTATCTTTTTCTGTGCCTTGCATGTGTGGCTGCTTCGCGAAATTTCTCGCTGCCAACTCGAATAATGCTAATAAGTTTTCAATTTGTTGGCTTAGCTTGTCAAATTTTTCCGCCAAATTGACGTGGACTTTTTGCAATTCCACAAGACTGTGTGCTAAGTGGTCCTCCAAATTTTCGCGAGAAGAAGGTGTTTTGTGTGTTTTAGAAGAATCTTTTTTATGCATAATTTAACGAAGAGTTTGTTGTTTATAAAGATTATGAGCCTTCTTTTTAATATATGGCTCCGTTATAGTTTCAAGGTTAGGAACCTTTATATAGAAGTTATTTTTTATTATAAAATGAAGTGGGGTGATACAGAGATAGACTATTTAATAAAAAACTATTCTACCACAATCCCTATTTCGGGACTAACTTCTAAATTACAAAAAACTCGGAGAGCAATATTACATAAAGCTGCGAGGTTAGGTTTATCTCGTATCCATGCTCCAATAAATAAACCAAAAGATCCTCTTTATCGACAAAAAATTGATCGTTTATATTATCTTAAAAATAAAAATAAAATTTATGCTCGTAAAATGGAACGAAGAAAGAGAATTAAGGAAAATATGATTAAAATATTTGGTGGTCGATGCAATAATTGTGATTACAATAAGTCTATTGCGGCTTTAGATTTTCATCATAAAAATAATGATAAAGAACATAATATTGCCGATCTTATAAAGAATAGTTCAGAGCAGAGCGTTTTTAAAGAGGCTAATAAATGCATTATTTTGTGCGCTAATTGCCATAGGGAAACGCATTCACAGGGTCCGTAGTTTAATGGTTTAGAATCTTCGGCTCCAGAAATTTTGGAGTACCCGAAGGATGGGGGTTCGATTCCCTCCGGGCCCATTTCAAAAATGGATAAAATACACATTCTCGCTTTGCAAAAGATTAATAAAAAACCTACTGATTTAGTTATTCTAAAAAGACAGGGCATTATTTGGTTAATAATATTAACAATTATTTTTATTAGTGGTTTAATTGTTCCATTTTATCTATTACAAAAAATAGGAAGTGCCGCATGGGTTTTCTTTTATCCTCCTATTATTTATTTAATGTATCTTTTATATAAACAAATTAAGGAAATTTAGACTCACAACTTTTTTAATTGATCTATTTCGTCCCAGGAGATTGAGCAGCCTTTGTATTTTGTCGCATACAACAGGGCTTCGAGGGCGCGCTTGTCGTTTATTTTTAT
>JBBTAH010000092.1:0-1609 GCA_038044285.1 Nanobdellota archaeon
TGCCTTATCCACGCCGCCAGCGTTCATCCTGAGCCAGGATCAAACTCTCTTTAAATTTGGGACAAAAGAAAAAATATTTGAATAATGAATTTATTTGGTGGATATGTATATATTCAGTTCTCAATGTGCTTTCCAAAACACAACCACGATTATTTCCGGAAGAAACAATCGTGGTTGTGTTTAAAATTTCAAAATGTGCTCTAAATTGTCACATAGTGTCTATTATACTCATTGTGAAAACAAGGTCAAGTGTCAAAATTGTGGACAAAAAACCCCGTCCCGACTTTACGTCGAGGACGGGGTGGTTTTAAAATCCCGGAATTGGCTTTAAATTAGAACGGCTTTTGCCGAAAGACTCTTTGCGAACCTCTAAAAATTCGTCCCATAAATCTTTTTCATTTGGAGCTTTTGGCCAGCGCGGTCTTGATAACGGGTCTCGAACTATAAGTCTTTTGATAAATTTTCTCATTGGCTCAGGAGTGCTTACCGGCACCTTTTTTTGCAACACGTGTTCCGCATCTCCAGATAAAGCATAAATTATTGTCATTCCTAAACTATAAAAATCAGATTCGGGCATTGGGGTTTTTCCGTCAATAACTTCCGGCGCCGAAAAAAATTCAGTATAGCCCTTACTTCTAGATGTTGCTTTTGGTTTAATTTTAGCAAGCCCAAAGTCAACAATGGATGCTAAATGTTTGTCTGGTTCAACAATAACATTATGCGGCTTTAAATCTCCGTGTACAACTCCTTGGTAGTGTATATACCTAAGCGCATTCAGCACCCTTTCTGTAATCCACGCTACATGTTCTGGATCGAGCTGTATTCTTTTTTCCAAGAGTTTTTCTACTATTTGAGCTAGAGTGGGACCCGGTATATAACTCATTACAAGTGCAAGTTTTCTGTCAGGCATTCGTAAAATTCCGCGGATCGCTGGAATCGAATAATGCCGAAGATCCCACATAATCTTTGCTTCCTCAATTAAAATCTCTTCATCAAATGAATCAAGATTATAACAATGCTTAATACAAACAGGTTCCCCCACAACAACATGCTCGGCTTTATATGTTTGTCCGAATCCCCCCTCTGCAATACTAGAAACAATGCGATATTCTCCAACAACTTCTCCGCCCAAGTTTCTAAATTGATTGTCGTACTTTACTTTGGCTTTCGGATCAGAAAGCACATTATATGCTTCGCTTATTTTTTTAGATTTTTCATCATTTCCAGTCCTATCAGGATGGTATTTTACCATTAATACTTTGAAAGCGGCGTGTATCACTTCTTCTGAAGCAGAAGGGCTTACTTCTAATGTATCAAACAGATTTTCTGTTGGTTTTCGATGAACCACAATGCCTCTTTATTTAAATTTTTCTCTACTTTATATATTGCATAAATCTGTATATGTGTCAATATAAAAATCCTTGACACAATATTTAATATATGCGTAACTAAATATGGGCACTTGCCCTTTGAAATTCCTAAACCAAAAACCCAACTTATTAAGGAGGGGGAGCAATATGTCTGAAGCTGGTGATTATAGCCCAGGAGTATGGGCCGGGCACGATTTTGATAGCGCCAGAAGAAGTTATAAAAGCCACGCAGCCTCAAG
>JBBTAH010000093.1:0-1570 GCA_038044285.1 Nanobdellota archaeon
TTTCTTCCTTCTGCCTTTATCTTCCAATTTGTTATATCACAGCCGAAATTACAAGCACCATTAAACTCCCACCCTTCGTTAAATCATATACATCAATATAGAATCCAGCAGTAAATACATAGAGCGAAATAGAAATCAAATAAAATATTGGATAAAACTTTTTAACGCGCGCATAAATTATAATTGCAATTATCAAAGAGATTATAAAATCAGCCCATCCCAAAAACGGATACCATTCACCGTATGCCATCAGACGTCGCTCCCTCGCATGAATTCAGCGATCACGTATGAAACAATTATCGCAACAATCAACAGAATCAATTTAATAATTCTCGGGAACTGCGCAATATACTCTCGCGCAAAATACCATACAGCAACGAAAACAAAAATAATCCCTACAATATAAAATAAATATTGGACCTTCATATGCCGTTCAGGCTCTTCTCGCTTATAAGCCTTTTTATTACCAATCTCAATCTTTTTAGAAAACA
This sequence comes from Nanobdellota archaeon, assembly GCA_038044285.1. Taxonomy (GTDB): domain Archaea; phylum Nanobdellota; class Nanobdellia; order Pacearchaeales; family GW2011-AR1; genus SICU01. The sequence continues at coordinate 492 of JBBTAH010000093.1, forward strand.
GACTAATCAACCCCCAGACAAGCAGTGCAACAATTGCTAATGGGATGAGCGCAATAAAACTCCAAACGCTAAAACCTCCGCCCAAAAATCCACGAAGCCCCAAAATAAACAGCAAAGGAAATCCAAAAATAATAATTCCAATAATCATCAGCGTAGCCCACAACCACTTCAAAGAACCTTTTTCTTCAGCCATAATGTCCTCAGTTAAAATGAATATATAAATCTACTTCGGCGGCACGAATTATCCAAGTATTTAACGAAGACACTACTTAGTAAATATTTCATTAATTAGTTCAATAATTTCTTTGAATTTATCTTTTCTAATTGTCCCTAACTTATATAAGACTATTGAGCTCCTAATCGACAGCAACTTACTTGCCCTGATAAAACTATCCACTTTCAGATTACCACTAATAAAATCTTTTTTTGATACGGGCAGCTGATATTTATCTTCTCTTTTTTTGGTAGTTATTTGACAAACAATTAAATCATCTCCAGGCAATGTCGCGACAATTAGCGCAGGTCTTCGTATTGAAGAGCTTAAATCAGAAAAAGGAAAAGGTATCACAACAATATCGCCTTTCACAAATCTTTCCATGCTTCCATATCTTCTGGGCTTAGCCAATCTTCAGCCAGCAAACCCTCATCAGCAAGAAACTCCATATCTTCTTCACCAGATAATTTTTTTATTTTATCCAAGTCATTTATCCTTTTTTCAATAGCCTTTCTAACATATTCACTCCACTTAATTTCAGAGTACTTACGCATTTTGTTATAGACCGAATCGTCAATTGAGAGAGTTATATTAGTCATAAAAATATAAGTGAGCTCACTTATTTAAGCTTTTCGATTACTTCGGCGGCACCAGATTTTCCCAGTCATCAATAAACCGTTCTATTGGCGGCACCGAAACATCCAGCTTGCGATGCTCAACATAAAGTTTAGTCAGCAAATACATTATCATCCCTAAACTCTTAGCGCTCTTGTTGTTCCCGGCAATAAAATGATCCATTCCAAAATGATAATTGTTGCTGTCACAAATACCTAAAACAGGCACACCGACTTTATTCGCGTCAGTC
>JBBTAH010000094.1:0-1819 GCA_038044285.1 Nanobdellota archaeon
AATTTTGTCTTGCCCCCCCGCAGTTATCCGATTCAACAAGAGCGCTTGCTACATCTACTGGAGCAGCACTTACCGGGAAGGAAATGAATTGTTCGTCATCAACAATAAAAGGAAGACCTTGCTCCTCTATTGATAAATCATAAAACTCGCGCATAAACTCAGGGAAAATATCATTTGAGAGCCATGAATCCGTGAGGCCGTACCCTTTATTTTTACCAAGCTTCAGAAGAAGCGTATTGTCAAGCAAAGAGATACTTGAAGGATCGACGCGGTCATAGCGATCCACAAGCGATCTTGAAAAGTATGTAAAATCGGGATTTTCGCTAAAAGCATAATCTCCATGATTTAGAGCCGCAAGATCAACAAATCCGCCTGTAATTTTAGGGCCTATAAATGTTATGTTTTTTGGTGTTTGTACGAAACCATGATTTGTTAAAGACTCATTCACTCGGTAAATGTAAAGATGTCCAAATTGTTTCTCTAGCTTGATATTAGGTGATTTTTTAAAAATATCTTTGCTTTCATAATGCCAGAGCGCATTCTGTTTGTAGCCTGGAAAGATGACGCTCTCGTCAATTAGAAAATATGAAATTCTATATTTCTTGGCCAAGGCTTCAACTTGGCTTGCGTTTCGTGAATAGACAGCAGAAGACATTTCGCGAAAGTATTGTTCGTTGGAAGGATTCCAGCGGTCAAAGTCACGGGCCAAAACTGGCTGTTTTATCCCAAACCATATAAAGCCTGCGCCCTGATACCCCCAATTATAGTATTCCCATCCCCAAATGGATTGGAGTGGCAGAAGCGCAATACGTTCATCTTGAGGTTTTTGAGAAAGATAGTCAAACAGTTGAAAGTACTCGGCCGGAATTCTGATTCTCATGCGCTCGTCGATTAGCGCGCCTGAGAACATAGGAAATCCATACCAAGCAAGAGCCACCACAGAAACCAAAAAGATTCCGACCGGCAAAATATTTGTTCGAAGATCGGCAAGGGTTGTTAATATTTGAAGAAGCTGCCTTGCGCTTATTGCAAAAAATACGCTCATTGAAAACATTAATAAAATTGAGAATTTTGTAAATGGAAATCGCAATCCTTCACGAATGATCGGCGAGCTGTCTCGTAGATAAGAAAACAGCGATTCGAATGGCGGGTTCATATTCATAACCATAATTAGAGAAAAAAGGAAGACTGGGATCAGCGCAATGCCCATGATATTTCTTTTAATAATCGAAATTAAGACCCCGGTACAAACGATCGCAAAAACTATATAGCCGATAGACAAAACAAAAGGTTTATCAAGATGCATTTTCCATATGCCCATAAGATCTCCCGTTGTACGCGTATCCTCAGCTTGTGTCCAGGAAAATAGGAAATTTCGCAAAATTGCCGTATCCTTGAGATTCCCATATTGCTTGTTGTAGGCAAAGGCCTCCTCTGAAAAAATTTTGTTTGTCTGAGCCTTCGAAATGTTGCCCGCATTCGTAGCCAGAAAGTACAGATTTGGCAGAATCCAATATGCGTTAATGGAAATAAGGGTTATTACAAGAACTGCGATTGTTAGAATTGTTCTTTTGCCTCGTTTAATTATCCAGAATATTCCAAGAAACATTAGTAGAAAGGCAAAATACGCATACCATAAAACCGAAGCGTAGGCCATAGGTGATGCAAGAAAGTTTGCGAACGCAAACACGAGAAGGTTCACCGCTTGCGGCCGTTCAATAAATTTTAATGCGAAGAGAAAAATCCAAGGAAGGGCAGCGTACTGCACGGTAAACATTTCAAACGGAACATAGAAATGCTGGACCGTTCCAAGGTTAAA
>JBBTAH010000094.1:1919-3454 GCA_038044285.1 Nanobdellota archaeon
TAGCGTAGAAAAGATAGAGGAAATATAAAAGAAAAAAGCCAAAGCAATATAATTCTTGGGAGTTCTGCCATATGTGAATGAGCTGAAATTGCTCCCAGTCCCTGATCTGTTCTAAAAACACCAAATAATATATTTGAGAATTGTTGAGCAAAATTAAACTCGGGATGTAAGGTATCCCATCCTGTAAGAAAGGTACCGGGCGTGTAGTTAAGAAAAGAGATAAGAATGGTTATAAGAACCAAAAGAAACGGGAATAAGAAGCGCCCTCTGTTCATATTGCTCCCTTAATGCGAGAAATAAAAAACAGAAAGTAAATTTTTCTTAAAGTCGAAAGCAATGAATAGTCATTGTCTAACCTGTACCTTAGAAGTGTATAGGGTAAATTTTCTACCTTTCCATATTTTGAGAGTTTGTAAACCAATTCTATATCCTCCAAAGAATTGGCACCATAATTATAAAAGTCAAAATTGCGAGGCAAACGCTTTTTAGCTATCATGAGGGCAGGCTGTTGAACCGGCAAGAAACGATAAACATACTCGTACGCCTTCTCAAATAAAGAAGAGCGCATTTTTTTATTAACTTTTTTCCCTCTTTCATTTACGAATAAATATTGAGTGCCAACCGCTACAGTTCGTCTATTTTTATTAAGATATTTTACTTGTTTTTCAAAACGTGTTTTATAACAAAGATCATCGCTGTCAATCTTTGTGATATAGTTCCCGAGTGCTAATTCCAGTCCATGTTTTACAGAAATTGGAAGTCCCAGCTTTTTATAATTTCGAAGTGCTCTAATTCTCTTTGATCGGCGTGTATATCTCTTGATTATATCCCAGCTTTTATCACTTGAGTGGTCATCAAGAATAATAAGCTCAAAATCTTTAAATGATTGACTTAAAACACTCTTGATTGCCTTATCAAGATATTCATCAGAGTTATATACCGGCATAATGACTGAAACAAGCGGAAGACGTCTTTTGCGCCTTGCTTTACGTTTTATAGATAGGTTCGTTTTCATACTACTCTTGAGACTGCAATGAGCTTGTCGAATTGTAATCTCAAGAGTAAAGGTATACAGGTGGAGTGGAAGTTGTTCGCGTGAAGCGAACGGATCGTCTTTTGGACGAAACTTCACTTCCACGCAAGCGTAACTTTACTCCTCTGAGCCGAATCGTTCACGATCATCTTTCTCCTCACATGCAAGACGCGAGGTTTAGATGTCGATTCCTTTCGACTTCAGGCTAATAGGCATCTGGAGAGGAGGGCGCGGCTGACCTTGCGGTCGCCTTGCATGAGGCTCAAAGGCCTCCTTCAGCCTCCTCAAAACGCAGTGACTAGATCCCCGGGAAACCCTAAAGCGCCCACAAGATCATCGCTATGATCACTAGTATGAACACCAGTTCAAGGATGCCTCGTGAGATCGGGTTGCTCTTGATCTTTCGATCAAGGTCTTCGAGCCACTGCTCGAATCTTCGGTCTAGCCTGGCGGGGCTCGGGCTCATGGCTGGTTGAACCAGGCGAAAACGCCTCCAGGGCAA
>JBBTAH010000095.1:0-2755 GCA_038044285.1 Nanobdellota archaeon
AGTCAAAGCATCAAAAACATAATGTCCGTTAACAATGTGTGGTCCTCCGGGAAGTCCTTTCACATATCCTAAAGAAAGCATCTGCGCAGTATACTGAGGGCCATACCCAACACAAGTCTGGCCGACGGGGCAAGTTCCCTGTCCACCGCCAGTGCAAGATGTTCCAGAAACAGAACAAGTTCCTGAAACAGGATATACAGTTCCGCCAATAGTCGCCCACAACGGAGTAAAAGTAAACACACCGTTTTGATCAATAACAATTCTTCCTGAAACAGCTATAGAACCGCCGCCATCCCACATAATAACCATCCTGTAATCAGGATTAGTTTCGGTGCCAGCATTAAAAACTAAAACTGTATCAACATGATCGTAAGTAGTGCCATAAGTAAAACAGCTAGTCCATGTTCCGCCCTGTGGAACAGGAATGCTCTGCCCATCATAATCATGCCACGAGCCAACTTGCGTTACAGTTCCGTCAGAATTGATCCTGAAAAAATCATTGTTGAATAAATATTCTTCATAGACTCCTGTGCCGACGCCATTATTTGTCCTTTGTAATTTAACCTGAAACATCGAATTCCCACGATGGGGGCCAGCTCCAAACGTACTGCCACCACCACCACACGCAGGCTGCTGCGGAGGATAAACTGGATACAAAACCTCTGCAGTAGACGTCAGACTTACAGTTCCATCGGTAGCTAATAACAATCTATAAACATTCATTGTTCCAAAATCCCTATCAGAAGCCACAACAAAAACCGGCTGGTTCGGTTTCAAAACAACGTCACTAGCAGTAAGCCAATAAATGTAGTTATTTAGAAAACTAGTATAAGGAAGCAAAGCAATTTGCTGTCCGTTTGCAGTATAACTATTAAAAGAATTCAAAGCATAAACCCCCAGCGCGCGATGTGCATACCACGTCGGACAGGGACTCTGTCCCCCGCAAGAACCCTGGGAAGATTTCACAACAACATATTTCTCTTCTATTGGAGAACCGTCATCAACCCTAAAAATCAAAGCAGCGCCATCTCTAAAAACTGTCAAACCCCTTCCGTCCAAATAATACAAATTCTCGTTGTTCGGTCCAATTGCTCCAAACCTATCACCATTATAAAAATAAAATTCCTCCTGCCCGTCATTATTCAAAAGATCCGCGCAATAACCAGAAGCCCCATCCATAGCATAAACAGTCTGTCCTAAATCTCCTGAAGTTAAGGTAGCAACTTGCGTGGTTGAGAAACTTTTAGTATAATTCACTGTCTGAGTCCCGGTAGGAGCGGGCTGCAAAAAAATAATGCTATTAAGTTGGACCAAAATAATTATTAAAAAAGCTAAAAGTAAATTAACGAAAACATACGCATTGTAAAAAGAAAACCTCTTCATAATATACTGAACAAAAAAGTATTATTAAAACTTTAGACGTTTAACTTATCAGCCCAGATATCTAATACCATATTGAATAGCATATAATGTTTGGTGTTATTATTTTCTTATAATATTAATAAATAATCAATATTAAATTTGATTAATATCTTATGTTAGCAATAGCACATTACTACAAAATTAATTATCAGCATAGTTATCGCAGTTGGCTCACAATACTCATCGGAATTGTATTCCTCGCAACATCGCGCGTCCTGAAATATTTTATAATCAGCAAGATTAAAATAATAACTGCAATAGATAATACTGCAACGACAAGCCAATAAGCTACATACTTGAACTCAACGCTTCCTCCAGTTCCAGGAGGATTGGTAGAATTAGTATTATTCAAAGTAATTGTTCCATTGGGCTGGTTAGTGCCCAAGACTATGAAGTTAGCAGATGCAGTAGCTCTTTGCGTCGTGCCTGTGAAGTTTGCGTATGCTCTAAAAGTATAATTGCCCACCGTCAACGCACTTTGACTATAAGTGAAGTGCGTATTACTATTAGAAGAATTGCTCATTGTATTATTAGTCACTCCATTATTCAAGCTAAACCACGCTTTACCACTTTGGCTCAAGTCAACAACAAAACTCGCGGGGAAATTATTAAGATAATAAATCTCATTTGCATCCGGCTCGTCAATACTGATAGTTGGCGTTCCCGGTGGTGGCGGAGGCGCGATAGTTCCATTGGTAACTCTAAAATTAACAAACGCACTGGCAGTCTGCGTCGTGCCGGTAAAGTTCGCGTAAGCTGTAAATGTATAATTGTCGGCAGACAAAGCACTCTGCAGATAATTAAATGAAATATTATCATCACTACTCATCGTCGTGTTTGAACTTCCGTTATTCAAGCTAAACCACGCTTTGCCAGTCTGATTTAAGTCAACATCAAAATTAACAGGAAAGCTGCTCTGCGAATAAACGTCATTTGGATCAGGCTCATTAATCACAATCATTTGCGGAGGCATAACGCTGCCAGAACCAATACTATAATTCGTCCAGCCAGTCACAGAAAATAAAACAGTAGCGACATTCAAAGCAGTCAAATTAACACAAACACTTGACGGACAAACCTGGCCGCTTCGATAAATAGTAGGATTCACTAAACTAGGAGACAGCCCTTGGAAGGTTATAATCGCGCTCTTATTTAGTTCTGGACGCTGAACTGAATTAACATCAGCATAATTAAATCCCAATTTTACATCTGCGCTTAAATTATTATAAGTCCCATTCAACCCTCGCGTAAAGTTTATCCAGCTGTTACCAGTATTCCTAAAAACAGCGTTGGTAGTGTTAAAACTGTATCTTGCCAAATAAGTGTCAAAAAG
>JBBTAH010000096.1:0-2213 GCA_038044285.1 Nanobdellota archaeon
CATCATGTGCTGCCTTAGCGTCTTCAGATTTCTTAATCAAACTAACAACAGCATCTATCTCCTTCAAAGCAATCAACAATCCCAAAACAATTTCAAGTCTCTCCTGCGCCTTGCGCAAGTCAAACTCGCCTCTCTTGCGCACAATTAACTGGCGGTATTTAACATACTCAGAAATAATATCAAATAAATTCAAAACTCGCGGCTGCTTGCCAACAAGCGCAAGCAAATTAGCATCAAAAGAAGTTTCCACATTAGTCATCTTATACAACTTATTCAAAGTAAATTTAGGATCAACACCTTTCTTCAATTCAATGACAATTCTCACTTTTCCTTTAGCGGATTCGTCGCGCAAGTCAGAAACATCAGGTAATTTTTTATCAGTCGCAAGCTGTGCAATATTCTTGACCAGATCCGCTTTATTTACCATATAAGGAATTTCAGTAATAATAATAGATGTTTTGCCTTTTTTGTCTTCCTCAATTTCACTTCTAGCTCTAATAATTATCCTTCCTTTCCCAGTTCTATACATATCTTTTATTCCTGGCCCAGTAATCATCCCTCCAGTCGGGAAATCCGGCCCGCGCACAATTGTTGCAAGCTCGTCAACAGTAACTTTAGAATTTTCAATATAACTAACAACAGCGTCGCAAACTTCAGTTAAATTATGTGGTGGAATATTTGTGGCCATGCCGACTGCAATTCCTGTTGCGCCATTCAAAAGCAAGTTCGGCAGCTTCGCAGGCAAAGTCTCTGGCTCTTTCAAAGAGTTATCAAAGTTCGGCCGCATCGCAACAGTCTCTTTGTCAATATCAGAAAGCAATTCAGCAGAAATCTTACTTAGCTTTGCTTCAGTATATCTCTGCGCCGCAGGCGAATCGCCGTCCATTGAGTTATGTACAAAAATACCTGCAGCCAAAGCAAAGTTATGAGTTTTATCTATAGTAATATCGTAAACATCAACATGTTCATTCAAAAATATAGTTTCTACGACTTTATGATTTCCATTAAGTTCAAGTAAAACCATATTTCGATCATTTTGATAATATTTACCAATCCCTAAACTCCAACTAGTAAAACTCTTTGTCCCAAATACTTCTTTTCTTATTCGTTCAAAGTTTTCTTCGTTAAGCTCAAGATTATGATATTTAAGATAGTTGCATAGATTGATAAATTTCTTCTTACCAGTCAAGTTAGTTTCCCTTCTTTGGTTGCTTGCAACAATCTTCTCATGAAAGATAGTTTTGTAAGCAGGGTCTTGCCACATCTTTTTCATGGTTATTGAACTAGTTTTTTTAATTCTTTCAATAACTTCTGGATGTTGCGCTAAGTATTTTTTATTGCTCTCGCTTAAAATGGCCCTCATTTTAGAGCGATAATTTTGGTCTTTCCAGTTTTCCAAATTCAGCCTAGCCATTCGTGAAGAATATGCTTTCCTATTATCTTCATTCGCCCAAAATTCTTTTCTTCCTTTAGCTAAATTAGCAACATAATTTGGTTCGAAAGTATGCCTTTGAGAGGCTAAACTTGCATGTAAATGCCAGTGGTCTGCCCATTGCATTCTCCTAATATTGTCAGGATTATTGTTAAGTTTATTAAAATTAATATGATGGCGTACCCTACCAGCGGACACAGCATATATTCCATTTTCAATATTCCATTGGTCTGCCAAAACATGAGCAAAATTCCAGGAATTAGAAGTAGGTTGAAAGAGCATTTTGTATCCGATAGTGTGATTGCTGTCCTTTACAGTAGAAAGTCTAGAATAAAGAGGCATAAGTGAATCTCCAGAATTCAAATACTGCGCTTCCTTGTAAGTTCCATCTCGCAACATAAATTTATGATTCAAGGTACAACGTACCTTCTCACCATTATCTAATACTACTTCCATAACTTCCGCATTTTTACGAGTTTTTCTTGGATTCTTTATTTCAGCTATTTTAACAAGACCATTGTCAATAGTAAATGTAAAGTTTCTTTTACCCATATCATGCTCTTCAATAAGCTTGGCAAAAGAAAGATTTCTTCCATCGGCTAGAGCTACCTGGGTATCTGCAGTAAAGCAACCAAAATTTCCCTGCCCATGAATCAAAGGATACCTCAAAGAAAAATCCTGCGCCAAACGCACAAGCGCATCATAAACTGCAATATCTCCATGAGGATGATATTTACCAATTACATTTCCAACAACAGTAGCGCTCTTGCGAGTTGTCTTT
>JBBTAH010000097.1:0-6978 GCA_038044285.1 Nanobdellota archaeon
TTCAACTGGCTGTCTTGTCAGTAATGTAACTTTCCCTGAAGCGCGCGCCTGCAGTTTGTTTTTCACCATATGCACAAGTTTTAGGTAATACATATTTCCTATGTAAATTCTTGCGTCCATTTTTCTGCCAGTAACTCCGTCGTACATGACTTCTTTGCCGTCATAACTGAATCCCATTTGCATAAGTTGTTTCTCCAAATCCTCAACTTTCGCCCCAGTGAAAGGCGTCCCATCGATAAATGTACCTGTTGTCGCGCCAACTTTCCCTGCGAGTACTTCAATCATATAGCCGACAGTCATTCTGCTCGGAATTCCATGGGGATTAAAAATCAAATCCGGCTTTACTCCGCGTGATGTAAATGGAACGTCTTTTGGATCTGCGAGCAGGCCGACAACTCCTTTCTGCCCATGTGGCGTCGAGAACTTATCTCCTGGCTCAGGAATTCTGTGGTCTCTTACTCTGACTTGCGCAATTTTATTTCCTTCGCTGTCAATCGTTATAAAAACCGCATCAACAATTCCGCTCTCGCCCTGCTTGATTGGCACACTTCCTTCTTTCTTTGACTGGATGCTCAAATCCTTCGCTTCAGACAAAAATTTTGGAGGAGTTGTTCTCCCGATTAAAACTTCCGAGGCATTAAGTTGCGCTTCAGGATAAACAATTCCATCTTCCTCTAAAAATCTATAAGATGCTTCAGTTCTGTATCCTGCAATATCTTTGTCGGGAATTGTAATTTCATCCTTCAATCCGCCGGCGTAATTTAACTCAGTTGCTTCATAAGGTTTGAAATAAGTGCTCCGTCCCATGCCCCTCTCAACACTCGCACGGTTCAGGACTGTCGCATCTTCCAAATTATATCCTTCGTAAGGCATCACTGCAACAACAATATTCTGTCCGGCAGGATAAATCTTCAATGTGTCATAAATAAAGCTTTTTACAATTGGATTTTGCGGATAATGTAATACAGAAGAATTAGTATCGAGTCTGACTTGATAATTTGCGGCGTACAATCCTAAAGACTGTCGCAGAGTTTTGCTTCCTCTCAAAAGTCGCGCTGCTTGGTCGTGATTAGCAAACGGCACCAGCGACGTGACTAATCCAAAAATAGCAATAGGATCAATCTCTAAATGTGTATGTTTTGCTGTAGCTTTTTCAGGATTCTGCGCAACAAGCGCGTCTTCTTCTTCAGCAGCATCTATGTACTCAATAACTTTTTCTTTTATTAAATCTCTCCAATGCAGAGCGCCTTGTTCCAAAAGCACGAGATGCTCATCCTTCAATGCAATTGCTCCGTTGTCAACAATTATAAGCGGTCTCATAACTCTGCCAATTTCAGTTGATATCACAATTGTTTTGGCCGGGCTATTGCTGCCGATGCCCAAGTCATCTGGAATTTGCCCGCTCCTTCTGGAATTCCTGACAGCTCTGACAAAGTCTTCAGTATTTTGAGCCATTCCAATGTATCGTCCATTAAAAAACACATCTTTGCCGCTTTCATCGTTAAGACCTAAATCATAAATTTTCTTGATAAGTTCTTTTTCATCTATGTCTAAAGCAGTGGAAATCCTAGCCATTATCGCCAGGTTCTTGCGCAGCCCGATTTCAGTTCCTTCGGGCGTTTCCGTCGGGCAGAATCTTCCGTAATGTGTCGGGTGCAAAGTTCTCGCCAAAAAGTTTTCCTGCTCATCTGGCAACATGCTCGATACTCTTTGCAGCGACGAGAGCATATCAAGATAATTGTTTTTAGACATATTTTGTGTAACTCCGCTTCGCTCTCCAATCCATGCGCCTGTTGCAATAGCACTTTCAATTCTATGCGTAAACAGCGTAGATTTAGCGACAGTCTTCACAGAATAAAACTTCTTGCGTTTGGCAACCTTCTGCAACGTGTATTGAATATCTTTGACGAGAATATTCATATTTACTCTGAATAAATCAGCGAGCAAATCACCCGAAAGTTTCACGCGCTTGTTCGCATAATGGTCCTTGTCTGTGCGAAGAGTCTTGTCGTTCTTTGCCTGAAGGAATTGTTTCAATAATTTACAAAGCGTAATTGCCTTTTCCATGCGCGATTCTTTTGTAAATCCAATATGCGGCAGGAAATATGAATCAATGCGTTGTTTAACTCTCTCAAGTATTTCTTTTTCAGTGCCTTGAATTCCGGCAAGCTCCGCAATCATCATGAAAGCATCCCGTGGCTGTTGGATTTTTGCATATTCATATAAATTCACAATCACAGTATCGTCTTGTTTTCCAATATACTTTGCAATCTCTGATTCGGTCAGCATACCAAGCGCCTTGATAATTGCAATTGCAGGAATATTCTTTAGTCGGCTGAAAGTAACTTCAAGAACTCCATCAGCAGTTTCAGAAATTGTCGTCGGAATTCTATAAGGCCCGCGCTGTGAGAACATTCTCAATGTTAGTCCCTTGCGTCCCTCTTCAATAAATGGTTGGTTTGGCGCCAAATCTTCTGCCATCACAATAACTCTCTCATTCCCATTAACAATAAAATATCCGCCCGGGTCTAGTGGGTCCATGAGCTGCTCCTGCATTTGCTCTTTGCTAAGCTCGTGAGTATTGCAAATATTGCTTTTCACAATAACTGGAATTCTGCCTATTTCAACCTCCGCGCTGTCAGAATTCTCGCCGAAGTTTACATTAATTTCAACATAAATCGGCGCAGAGTAAGTAAGTTTTCGCAGTCGTGCCTCAACAGGGCTGATTTGTGCAAGGCTGCCATCAGCTTCTATAATATTTGGCTTGCCTATATGGATTTTTCCGAACTTGATTTTGACTTCCTCTTGAGGAGCAGTTTCATTTAAATCATTGACAATCGCTTGTATGCGCCTTTCAATAAAATCATTAAAACTACGGATGTTTGACTCAACTAGTGAGTGTTGCTGCAAATACCTCTTAACAAGAAGATGTTTGTCGGCGCTCATATCACCACCCTAAAATAAATTTTGTTGCTGTCTCTAAAATTGCGCTCAATCCTCATCACATCGCCAACCAGGCAGCCTTCAGGAAGCGTAGGATCAGTTGATTTAATTTTGGGCAATTGAGAAACAGAAATATTATATTTTTCAAGAAGTTGTTTCACCTCGTCGGATTTTAATTTTGTGTGTTTTGGTCTGAGTGTATGCATGGTCGTCGTAGAAGTCACAAGAGCGTTATGACTATGAAGATAATCAGACTTTGTAAAAGTTGGTTTTTAAATGTTGCGTTTTCGATTTTATAATACTAATTCTACCTCTACATCACTAAAAGGGATATATCCTCTCCTCAACAGATAATCTCTTCTACTCTCAGTTCTTCTTCCATTAATAATTGGACCCCCAGACGGCGTGCACCTTACAACTCTACAACCAGCAGCACGGGCAAAAGAATGCACCGCTTCATAGAGCATCCATCCTAGCCCTTTTCCTCGTTGAGAAGGTTCAATTTGTCGGTGAAGGGCATAACATATATCTCCCCAAATATTCAAATCACATTGAGTGCTAGTAAAATCAAGATTGCTTGAAGTTTGATATCTTATCCAGAATTTTGTAGGTTCTAAAAAGCCTGCGTCAACGCGATGGCTTTCAGAAAAAAGAGGAAACATTTCTCGTAAAGCTGTTTTCATTAATTCTTTGAGTCGTTCACTTTCAGCATTTCTTTCCATAAATGGCCCCCAGGGCGATGAGCTGTTTTGTTCTTCCGTTCGCAAGAACAGAACGAGTTATAAATTTACTATTTATTTAACTTTACAGATAATATCTCTTTAAAGTAGACAAATAAAAAAATCAAAGATACACCCATTAAAAAATGATATAAAAAAATATGATTTAAATTGGTATTAATGTTAATTTTCAAGAAATAAAACGCAGAAGCAATAAGCACAAAAATTATCCCCCCAAATCCATATTTAGATGCATTAGTTTTCTTAATCGAATAAAATCCAATAAATAATATAAACGTTGCCAATAGATAATTATACAAAGCAATTTTGAAATTAGTATTGATAACAGTTACATAAAACTGGTATATGAGAAATTCAAAAATCGCAATTAAATAAATAATTTTTTTATTTTTTAAAGATAATAAATTGCCAGCAATTGTCCACATAAAAAATCCAGAAAGCCCGAATGAAACAAGAGATATTTTCCATAAAATAAGTCTTCCCGAGACTAAATTAGGAAAAAATCCGTGAGTTGTCGCCCCGAAAAATAAAGATAAAAAGTAAGAAATAAAAAACAAAAAAATACTTGCCTTCAAATCTCCTTTCTTGCTCTTTATTTTAAAAATAAAAATGGAAAAAACCAAGCATAAAACAGCAATTGAGTAAATCAATCCAATAAGAACCGGCTCAAAAATATTCAATTCCCCAATTTCAAGCATCATCACCATAACAAATAATATCAATTTGGATATTTAATTATGTCGTCAGCAACTTCTCAACTTCGCCTTCATGGGTAACGTCCCTATATCCTTTTCTATGCAAATAGCTTCTACGCGACTCGCCAGTAGCCGTGCGCCCAAACGGCATCATTCTAACTCGGTCACAGCCGACTGCTTTGGCAAAATCTTCAACAGAATCATACATCTGCTTGCCATAACCATTTCCACGTGCTTCTTTGCCCAGTTCAATGTGTAACAGATAGCATATATTACCAATAAGATTTAAATCAAAATGCGTAGAGCCTTGAGGAATATTTGCATCAGTAGTTCTATATCCAATATAACTTTCATCGTCATCAAGCCTTCTCGCTCTAACCGTATGTCTTTCATCAAAAAGCTCAAATCTTTTACGTAAGATGCTTCTCATTAAATCCGCAGTTTCAACATCCTCAACAATCTCATCAATTTCTTCCATACTCCATCAGAAAAAATTCTATATTTAAACCTTTCGTTTTATAACTTCTTTTAAGTAATAACTAATTATGGCTCAGAAGGGATTCCTCAATACTCGCAAGAGTTTGAGGGACTGAAACGACTTGTTCGTTTCAGGATGTTCAAATCCCTTCTAAACAAAATGGCCCCGAAGGGATTTGAACCCTCGACACCCGCGTTAAGAGCGCGGTGCTCTGACCAGGCTGAGCTACGGGACCTCTCGAACTCAAAGATAAAAATCATTTTTAAACATTCCCAAAAATGATATCATCAAGATGCCAGAAAATAAATTGTAAAATATTAAACATTAGTATTTATTATTAAAATAATTTAAATTAATAATTATGCATCTTAAAATACATCAACATATGTAGCCCACCAATACCATCAAAATATTATTTATACTTATCAGCAAGCTTCATAATTTCAGATTCACTTAAGGCGCCAGCATGCATGTCTTTTATTTGCCCGTTCTTAAAAACAATCGTAGTCGGAATGCTCATCACTCCATAACGCATAGCAATTTTTTGATTACCGTCAACATTTAATTTAGCAAATTTCACCGAACCAGTCCGAGCAGCGGCTTTCTCAAAAGCCGGGGCCATAATCTTACAAGGCCCGCACCAGTCAGCATAAAAATCAACAATCACGGTGCCTTTAGCAACCGCAGCATCAAAATTATTCTTGCTCAAAACCTCAATTTTTCCGGCCATTTTCAAATGCAGAAAAGTGCATTAATAAATCTTTTGGGAAGAGTGCTGCAAAGCTACTATTTATTTTTCACTTTTGCTAACAGAACATAAATAACTAAATAAAAAATAAGCAAGGGGTATAAACAGCCAGGTTAATATATTTGAAAAGATAGCAAAACCTTGTGAAGTGCTTAAGCCGCAATTGGCAAAAAAAGACCTATAAAAATCTTTATTTATATCTGTAAAATAAGCGCACTTTTCATAATAATGCCTGAAAGCAAAAAAATAATAAATCAAACTTGCAACTACCGTAAAAGCAACATTGCAAACTCGGGGTTTTAATCTGGGCATATAATATAAAGAGAACCAATATTAAAAGTCTATCTATAACTGCAATTATATTAATTATAAAAATATTTTAATAAAGTTTTGTTTAATTACTATGCTACCGTCTTACATTTAATTTCTTTTTCTAATCTGCTTAATTGAGCATCTATTTTAGCCCCTAATTCTTCCCCATAAACCCTCGCACTGTCATCGTAATGAACCCTAACTGTTAGACTATTAGGCAGAGGTCTCCATGGATTATAATCTCCGCTTGATGATACTGTTTCTTCAATTAGTATAGCTCTTTGTCTATAGTCAACAAACATTACTTGAGTTATTAATCTCTCATGTCCAGTAAAATGCGAGCCAATAAAATCACATTCATCATCAATAAATTTACGGAAACCAACCAATAACTCGTCTTTGGCAGAGTCAGGAAAATCTCTTTTTACTTCTCTGCATTCCCAAACCATTAAAATTAAGCTCTAACAATCTATTTAAAATTAATTAAACTATAATATATATGAACAAACAGCAATTGCTCCAAACTCTAAAAACACATGATTTTCCAAGAAAAATACTTGAAGCGTTCAAGAAAGTCCCAAGAGAAAAATTCATAGAAGAAAAATACAAGCCATATGCTTATGAAGACATTCCCCTCCCAATAGGCGGCGGCGCAACAATCTCGCAGCCATACACAATTGCATTCATGCTCAATTTACTCGAGCTCAAAGAAGGCCAGAAAATTCTAGAGATTGGCTCAGGAAGCGGATACGTTCTAGCATTGTTAGCAGAAATCACGAAAGGAAAAATCTTCGGAGTTGAAATAATAAAAGACTTAACAGAAAAATCAAGACATGCCTTAAAAAATTACAAAAATATAAAAGTAATAAACAAGAGCGGCAAAAATGGTCTCTCAGAATACGAGCCTTACGATAGAATTCTAGTCAGTGCCACAACTCAGTCAGCCCCAAATAATCTAATACCCCAACTAAATCCTCGAGGAATATTGGTAGCACCGGTTAAAAACTCAATAATCAAAATCAAAAAAACCCATATCCAAGTGTAACTTTTTCCATCACCGCC
>JBBTAH010000098.1:0-1969 GCA_038044285.1 Nanobdellota archaeon
TCATAGGTCTTATTATAATTGCCCTTTCATTTGTCATAATAAATGTTGTTATCCAAGCCTTAGGGCTTGGAAGTCTTACAAGCCTTAAAATTCTCACGCTCCCTGATTTTAGATAATAATCATACCTTCTTTATTGCTTTTAGGGTTAGGTCATCTGTAAAATATATTTATGTTTGATGTCATTACCCGCTGGGAAGACACAGGATGCATAAAAGATGGCGTTGCCACTCTTGATTGTATTCCTGTTGTTGTTCAGAATGTTATAAATGCACTTGTTGTAATTGCGGGTATCGTCGCAGTAGCTATGATAATTTACGCAGGATACAAATTTGTCATGTCAGAAGGCGATTCTGAAAAAATCTCAAGCGCACGTAAAACCTTGATCTACGCAATCGTAGGTTTAATATTTATCTTTCTTTCCTTCGTTTTCCTCAATGTAATAGCCAAATTCACCGGCGTCGAAAGCCTCGCCCCAAAGTAATCAGGGGCTTGACATTATTTTAGTACATTAGTACAATTGTACTATGAATTGGATTACCACAAATCTAAGACTGCCTGAAGATCTTTATATGGAACTTAAGCTTAAAGCCGCTCGTGAGCGTAAAAGCGTTGCCGCTGTAATCCGTGAAAGATTAGTCAATAAAAAAACTTCTAGTAAGCACTATGGGGAAGACATCTTAAAGGACTTAAGGAAGTTTCGTGAAAAAATGGCAAAACAAAATCCCGGTCTTAACCTTTCAAAAGCTCTTATAGAAATGCGCTACGAACAATAATGATAGTCATAGACGCCTCAATCGCTATTAAGCTCATTTTCGCTGAGGAAGCTAGTAATATCGTAGAAAAATTATTCACTTTACATGTCAAAAAGAAAGAAGAGATTATTGTACCAAGTTTTTTATTCATCGAAGCCGCTAATGCATTGGCTACTAAAACCCGGTTCACGAAGAAAGAAATCTCAAAAGGGTTAAGATTTCTATATAGCTTTCATTTAACGCTACATGAAGTATCCGAGAACGAAATAATCGAAGCGTCCATATTAGCAAAGCAGTGCGAAACCTCAGTTTATGATATGCTCTACGCGGTTATTGCAAAAACCAAGAAGATTAAACTCATTACAGCAGATGATAAGTTTGTTAAGAAGGTAGGCCAGCCCTTTGTTCAATCGCTAACCCAATTCTCTACGGAATAAGATTCACCGGGGTCGAAAACCTCGCCCCAAAACAATTGAGATAGTTTTCACGAACTACGCATAGATCGCTCTTATTCTGACATATTTTGATTGTCTTGCAATGAGATTTTTCACATAGTAACCTGTTTATTAGGTATATATCTAATAGCTGATTGATTGACCTATTGGCCTACCTGATTTATCTTGTTGGACGATTTGCGCGGATTAATAGCAGATTACCGCGGATCAGTGAAAATCAGCTATAAATCTGTGTAAATCATAAAATGGAAAATCATCCTATACCACAGGACGTCACGGGATTCAAATTTAGACTTATCGGAAGCGTTACTGTAAAACAATTTCTATATTTGCTCGGTTTTGGAATTTTAACTACTGTCGCTTTTATTTTACCGATAAATATACTTTTAAAAATCCCCATGATGGTAGTTTTTGCTCTCATTGGAATCTCTCTTGCTTTTGTGCCAATAGAAGGGCGCCCAATGGACATAATGCTTATTAACTTTGCAAAGGCAATTCCCTCTGAAAATCGATACATTTACAGAAAAAGAGGCGTAAATCTTGCGTCTTTTCAGATCTTTTATGCAACTCCCCAAGAGCAAGCGGCTCCCCGCTACGGCGAGACAAAGGCTGAAAGTACGCAAGATGAGAAAAAAGCAATATTGTTAAGCAGATTACGTAATTCGCCTTTCCGCCCGGACGAAGGAGAATTACAGCATCTTGCAAGTGTCAGATCTCTTTTTGCAGATAAAGAGCAACCCTCCGGGCCAGAGGCCGCTCTGG
>JBBTAH010000099.1:0-5445 GCA_038044285.1 Nanobdellota archaeon
TTTTTTATTTTTGTTGCTAATCTTTTGGGTTTTGAGAGTGATGAGGCGCCGGCGGGAGTTGGTATTGTGGGTGTTGATTTAACGTCTGGAGACTTGAAATATTTTACTGGAGAGAAATGGAGAACTATTCCTATTGATAAGGAAGTTTTTAAAATTGGGGGATATACTTTTGCTCCAAAAACTGTTAAAGAAACCTTTAGCAGATTTTATGTTGATCCTCAAAATAGGAGACCGCAGAGGCTGGTTTTTGAGGTCGGGCAGTCTAAAAATAAATGGCGATATTGGGAGGTTTTTTCTTATTCTGTTGGTTTTAACGGAGTTAATATCAACGATATTTTGAAGAATAGTTATGCTGGCCCTCAAAAAATATTTACTTTAAGTTTAGCAAATGATGGTGCTTTAAATGGAGGATTTGAAAGATATCTTGAAGATTTTTCATTAAATAATATTTATACAGGAGATATACTTAAAATTGTTGCGTGGCGCGACCAAATCCTTGAAGGAAATTCTTGCGAGAAGTTTTTGATTCTTAATTTGAAAAAAGATGATTTGGATGCGCCAAAGAAATTTACTGTTCGCAAAATAGATAATTATATTTTTGTTGATTTGGAAAAACCCGTTTTTGAGGGAACGCTGCAGAAATGGGATAATGTGGGTTGCTTTAGCGCGCCTACTTATACAGATTTTGACAGGAGCTCTTGGAGCAATGAGGCAACTGTGCAGTTTTCATATACTGAAAAAGATGGAAAAAACGGTTTGGAAAAAGTTTGGTGGTTGCCGCAGAGCGGATGGGTTTATGTATCGCATGATACTGATGGAGATGATGTTCTATTTGGTAGGAAGGGATTTGAAAACTTTGTTTCACTTGAGAAAGATACTTTTTCCAATGTAGAACGCAACTATATTCTTTTTAATGGAAATAAAGCAATACCCAAAACACCTTCGAAATCTTTTAAGAGTGCTTCTTCATTTTATTTTGCTTATTATGACACAAGCAAAATTACTGATTATTTTAAAAGGGATAAATGTGAAAACTGCCTGATGCTTTTTGCCGAGATACCTGGCGAGACTTTTAAAAGCAGTCTTGACGGATATCCTGGTTTGCCTGTTGCTTATTTTGATAAGTCTGGTATTTTGAAGCAGGGAGATTTGAATATCCCGAGTTATGCTGGCACAGGGGAGAGCACCACCTTTATTTCTAGCGATTTTCTTCACTCGCTTTATGGCAAGACCAAGAACCAATTTTTACAAGGATTTAAGCCAAATTGGAGCCCTTACAACGCTCTTGTTCCGAGGGTTTTTTATAATCAATTAAAGGGAAAGGATTTCTACGAGGGGCTTGTTGAGCTTGCAAAAGTTGGCGGCATTCTGGAGAAACAGGACGCGCAGTTTGACGAAAATGACAGAGGTGTTTTTGTTAAAGGAAAAGATGGCTTGCAAGTTTCTGTTAATGTTAGCTTTTCTAAAGATAAGGAGTGGGGGGAATTTTCTGATAAGCAGAATAGAATTAACAGATTTATTTATGATGTGTTGGACGCTTATAATCAGCATTTGAATCCTTCAGATTCATTATCTACCCCAGTTTTAGAGCTTCCAGAATATTTCTTTTTGATTGAAGATATTGATGCAGATATAAATGCGATATTATTTGATAAGAATGGCGTTGATAAATCAGTGACAATTTTTAATGGCATTATCACTTCCGGGCCACTGACTTTAGGAACTGTTTCAAGTGAAGGCATTATTAATATTGTTTATACTTCTGCTGGAATTGATGTTGGGCAAGTGCCGTACATTGATTTTATTAATGGGGAGAACTTTTTTGATATTGTTTATGGAATAAATCCTACGAGTGCTATTGGTTACTCAAAGCTACAAAGATGGCAGATTCCTTCGGGCGTTTTGGGGGCGAGCCCATGATGTTTCGGAAGGGTTCTGGAGGCGAGGGAGGACTTGAGGGAGGTTCTATAATGTCAATATTGCTTTGGATTTTGATTTTTATTCTTGGGGCTTTTGGAGTTTATTTTTTGTTTAAGAAACTTGGAGTACGTTAATTGCTTATTGTTTGTTTACGGATAATTAATAACTAACTTTATTTAGTCTTGTTTGATGAACATTATTTTAATTAATATTTATTGTTTTGTTTAAGTTCAATGTTTGGGTTGTTGGTTTAGTTTTAATCTTTAGAAATTGGGCTGTGGGTTTGCGTGATTAAAGTTAGATTTATATTATGTCTTGTATTTGCTACGGCATGAAAAGACTGGGTGAATTGAGTTCGCAGCAGATTGTTGTTATTGTTTTGGCATTGGGGGCATTTATTATTGCGGCGCTGTTTTTGTTTGGGGTTTTTAATAATGAGGATTTGACTGAACGAGAATTGTGCAGACTTTCTATTCTTGAGAGGGCGACTGTGCCGAATGTTGCTGCGCAGGCGATTCCTATACAATGCACTACGGAAAAAATTTGCATTACCGCTGACAAGAATTTTATTGAGAAAGTTAAGGATGTTTTTACTAGAAACCCTGCCGCTATTGGAGCTACTAAGAAGAGCGATTGCAAGCAATTCGCTGGCGAGGAAAATGTGCGCGAAGTGAAAGTTAAGATTGACAGCAATCCTTCGCATCAGGCCGAGACAGTTAAGGCAATTGAAAGAGAAGTTGCGAACGCGATGTATGATTGCTGGGTTATGACTGGGCAAGGGAAAATGGACATTGGAACTCCTGCAAGTGGCAGTTCTATTGAAGGAAAACTGGCGAATCTTGCTGTTGAGGAAGTTGACTTATCTGTTTCTGAGATTAATCCTATTTGTATTGTTTGTTCAAGATTAGCTTTTTCTGATGCTTTGATTGAAGCAGATAAAAATTTGAAATTATTGGATAGGCTTAATTACAATGATTTTATGTCACGCGAAGTTGTGCCTAGAAGCAGTTTAACTTATTTGCAGACATTTACTGATGAGAGCGTCGGAGCTGGGTATGGGGCGGTTTCTCAAAGTGAGGGTTTGAATAAATATATTGGAAAAGACATTGGAGATGCGGAACTTGCTGAAATTAAAGAAACTCTTAGGAAACAGTTTGAAGATAAACTGAATGAAAAGATTTCCGGGACAGAAATTACACATAAAGATTATATTGACGGATTAACTACAGTTAAAGTCAAAAACTTACTTGATGATATCTCCCGAGTTGGATATTCCAGAGATAATCAATTGTCAATTGTTTTTACGCAAATCAAAGTTCCGTCTATAAATCCAAATGACCAGTTTTGGAATACTTTTAAGAGCGGGGCTGTTGTCGGATCTCTTGGTGCTGTTAGTGGTCCTGGGAAGATTGCGAGCTTTTTTATTCCTGGGCCTGGCTGGGTTAAGGCATTGATTAAGATAGGCACTATTGGTGCGACTTCGTGGGGACTGGCGGCGAGCGCTGAAGATACTTCTCGGAAAAATCAGGCTCTTTCTGCTGCTGTTTGCGGGACGTTCCAAAGCAAGAATGCTAATCAACAAGGATGCTCCCTTGTTAAGCTGGTTAATTGGGATTTTAATACGATAAATAATTTGTGCGTTGGAGGTATTGAGGGGAATTTATGAGACTAAGGCCAATTTTACGACGTGGAGACTTGACTAATAATTTGTTGAGTGCTATTTTGGCTATCGGAGGACTGCTGATGCTTGCTTTTTTAGGTGTTAAGCTGTACAATTTTTTTGTTTCGCAGGAAGAGAAAAACGCTGCGGCTTTTCTTGATAGCTTGCAGGCGAAGATTGATGCTTTGGACGAAACTGATTGTGTGCAGTATCCGCAGGCGAGTCCTCCAGATTTTCAACTCTCACCACAGGGGTGTATTGTGAATAATACTTTTGTTTTAAGGGGGGTCAAGGGATGGTTTCTGGCTGCGTGGAATAAGAGCGATTCTTTAAATGTAAAACCTGAAAAGTGCTTTGATAAAAATTGTTTGTGTGTGTGTAATGGGGCCCCGGATAAAAACACCTGTCAGGAGAATGGACTTTGCCGGGAAACCGATAGGCCCGTGTTCCTGAATTTTACGCTTGCTTACACTAATTCTGAAAATTATAAAGATAATGTAGATGACATCACTGTTTACAAAGATAATTTTGTTGAGTCTTACTGCACATATTTGATTTCTGGACTGATGCCGTTTAATGTGGCAAAGAGCACGGAAGGGATAGCTGTTTCTTACAATTATGGAGTTTATAATAATCCAAATATTCTTTTGTTTAATCGTATTTCTGTCGGCGGTAAGGGTGGCATGTTTAGCCAGTTGAGGCAATGTCCGCGATTTCTGCGAGAGCGGGATTGGGCTGGATAGCGTTATGTTTATATTGCTCTTCGTTCTTTTGGTTTTATGAATAGAAGAGGGACCGATAATACTTTAACTGAGAGCATTATTTATCTGCTGATTTTTATTTTGTTCTTTTTGCTGATGTTTTATTTTGTGAGTGCGAATAATAACGGGGCATTTTATTGGGAGGACTTTTACGCGAAGGAGCTTGCACTTGTGATTGACCGGGCTGAGCCAGGGATGGAATTCGCGATTGATGTGAGCGAACTTTCGCGAGTCGCTATCAAAAAAGGGAAGAATTTACGAGATTTAATTTTGATTGATAATATAAATAATAAAGTTACTGTAAGCGTTAGACCGGGAGCTGGGACGAGCTTTCTTTTTTTTAATGATGTAGATATTGTTATTGAGCAAGGCGACGGAATTGTTTTGCCGTCTGGCGGAGCTACGACGACGCAGTTTAAATTTAAAGTGAAGGAGAGACAAAGAGATGCTCAGGTCTAAAAGAAAATTAGGATTGTGCGGCAATAGGATACAATTGCGTGATGCTGTGCCTTATGTGTTGCGGCGTGCTTCGCACGGCAATTGGACTCGCAATTTAGTGCAGCGCGAGTCTTATAATAGGCGCGGTAATTTAGGCAGTGGGATTTTATATTCTGTTTTTTTCTTGATGATGTTAATGATTGCCGGGGGGATTGTTGGCGGGACTTACGCTTTTTTTGGAAAAGGATATGATTTCCGCGCTACTGAAGCAGAGTTTTTGTTTTCGCGGATTCAATCTTGTTTTGAGAAGAATAATTTTTTTGACAGTGGCTTTGTTGAGCAGCCAGAATTGTTTTACGAAAAGTGTGCTTTGAGCTCAGAGGTTCTTGAGGACGGCGAGCATTTAGTTTATGTAAAGCGGATTTCTGACGGCAAGGAGTTTTTTGCGGGAGTTTACGATTTTACTGTTAGGTGTGGACTTGATGCGCGATTTAAGAATAAGGGTTTGCCGTTGTGCGAACCCCGTGAGCGCCGCGTGATTGGCGGTTATGAATTTATTGTTGGAAGCAGCCAGAATTCAAGGAGGACTAACGCATGAAACGCTTAAATTCAAACTCGCTTAACTCGCGCGGGCAGATTGGACAGATTTTGACGAGTTTCCCGTCG
>JBBTAH010000100.1:0-11445 GCA_038044285.1 Nanobdellota archaeon
GGGGCAGCCAAACGCACTATTCAACAACACCCTTACAAGAATAAAAGAGGAATTAGCTAAATCTAGATATGTCGGGTACATCGATATAAATTGTATAGTCAACGCTAAAGGAATTTACCCTCTCGAGTTTACAGCCAGGTTTGGATATCCAACAATTAGCATCCAAATGGAAGGAGTCGTAAGTGAATGGGGCGAATTCCTCCACAAAATAGCAAACAAAGAAAAAGTTGAACTGAAAACAAAAAAAGGATTTCAAATAGGTGTAGTAGTAGCAGTGCCGCCATTTCCATACGATGACAAAAAAGAATCTTTCATATATAAAGATTTATCAATATTGTTCAGAAAACCCAACTTAGATGGAGTCCATTTAGGAGACGTAAAAATGGTAAGCGGTGTATGGAGCATAGCGGGAGAATCAGGATATGTTTTGGTAATAACTGGATCCGGAATAACCGTAGAAGATTCAAGAAAACAAGTATATCAGAGATTAAAAAACATAATGCTTCAGAACATGTACTATCGCACAGACATCGGCGCAAAATGGGAAAGCGATTCAGACAAACTGCACACCTGGGGTTACCTATACTAAAAAGAGAAATTATACAATTAACCAATCCGTATTGCACAAAACATAAAGCTAAATATTTATAATGCTGCTAATTCTCGAGGAAAAATGCCAGTGGAAGCATTCATCCAGCCAAGCGAATCAAAAATAACAGTTGAAAAACCAGTAAAGGCAAAACCCTCAACAAAAGAGCTGACAATAATAGAAAAACCAGGGAGAGAAACAGAGGAAAGCATTGAAGAAGACCAAGCAAAAACTCAGCGCAAAAAAACATCAGTGAGAGCAAAGGCAATTCCAAAAATAAGCGCACCTAATAAAGATTCTACATTAATTATAACAGAAAAACCCCAAGCGGCTCTCAAAATAGCTTCGGCATTAGGAAACCCAAGAAAATATTCAGAAAATAACGTACCGTATTATGAATTAGAACATAAAGAGAAAAAAATAATCGTCGCATCAGCAGTCGGCCATTTATTTAATTTAACATATCAAAAAGGCCAAACAGGCTGGCCAATATTCAAATTAGAATGGAAACCTTCACACTTAGATAAAGGAGCAGCATTCACAAAAAATTATTACAATTTATTAAAAAAACTCGGCGCAAGGGCAAATGAAATAATAATAGCAACAGACTACGATGTAGAAGGCGAAGTCATCGGCTGGAATGTTCTAAGATTTATCATAGGTGCAAAAGAAGCAAGAAGGATGAAATTCTCCACTTTAACAAAAAACGAACTGCTTCATGCATACGAAAATCCTCTAAAAACTTTAGACTGGGGCCAGGCATACGCTGGGGAAACGCGCCACAAAATTGACTGGCTCTACGGAATAAATCTTTCAAGAGCATTAATGTCCGCAATAAAAACAGCAGGCTCATTCAAAATACTTTCAATAGGAAGAGTGCAAGGCCCGACATTAAAAATCATAGTAGACAGAGACAGAGAAATAACAAATTTCAAATCACAGCCATATTGGCAGGTTTTCGCAATAACTCAAAATACTGAATTAAAACACCCAAAAGATATTTTCAAAAAATCAGAATTAGATGAATTCAAAAATATAAAAGAGGGAATAGCAGAAACAACAGAAAAAGAGGAGGACTATCAGCCACCGCATCCATTTGACTTGACAACTCTGCAAAGAGAAGCATTCGCTCACCACAAAATCTCGCCGTCAAGAACTCTCCAATTAGCGCAGTCTCTGTACTTAGACGGAATAATTTCATATCCAAGAACAAGCTCGCAAAAAATACCAAAAGAAATTGAGCCAAAAAAAATAATAGAAAAATTATCAAAAGTATTTCCAGAAGCAAAAATAGCCACAAGACAAAATCCAGTAGAGGGGGAAAAATCAGATCCAGCACACCCCTCAATTTACCCGACAGGCGAATTCAAAAAACTATCAGAAGAAGAGGAGAAACTCTACACATTAATCGTAAAAAGATTTCTAGCGTGTTTTGCACCGGACGCGCAAGGCATAGCAAAGCGCATCCAGCTAAT
This sequence comes from Nanobdellota archaeon, assembly GCA_038044285.1. Classification (GTDB taxonomy): domain Archaea; phylum Nanobdellota; class Nanobdellia; order Pacearchaeales; family GW2011-AR1; genus SICU01. The sequence goes on from JBBTAH010000100.1 coordinate 2,065, forward strand.
AGCTGACAATGGAAAAAATTTCACAGCAAACGGCTTGACAATAACAGAAAAAGGCTGGACGAATATTTATCCAACATCGATGGAAGAAAAGCAAATACCAACAATTAATGGCAAAGTAAAAGTAGACAAAATCCGCTTTGACGAAAAAGAAACCCAGCCCCCAAAAAGATACACTGCGGCTTCGTTAGTAACTATATTAGAAAAAAAGAATCTTGGCACAAAAGCAACACGTTCAGCAATAGTAGATATTCTGTTTGACAGGGGCTACTTAGATGGAAAAAGTATAGAAGCAACCCCGCTCGGAATAAAACTAATAGAAGCCTTAGAAAAATTTTCACCAATAATAATAGACGAAAACTTAACAAGGCAAGTAGAGGAAAAAACAGAAAGCATTCAAGAGGCAAAGTCAGGATGGCAGGAAAAAGAAGAAGAAACAATCAAGCGCGTAGAACAATTAATAACAGACATCTCAAAAGAATTCAAAGCGCATGAATCATCAATAGGCAAGCAGATACTGTCAGGAATTCAGGATTTAAGAGAACAACAAAAAGAAAATAACACTTTAATGCCTTGCTCAAAATGCAACGCAGGAAACTTGCAAATCCGCTATTCAAAGAAATCCAATAGATATTTCGTGGGCTGTACAAACTATCCAAACTGCACAGCGGTTCATTCGCTCCCTCCAAACGCCTTAATAAAAAAGACAGACAAACTATCAGAAAAAGGCCTCCCAATTTTAATGGCAATAAGAAAGGGCAAGCGTCCATGGGAATTTGAATTCAATCCAAACTGGCGCGCAGAAAATCCCAATTATGTCAAGAATGCTTAAAAGTTGCATTCTTGATCATCCAAACCTCGAGAATGTTATAGTTACATTCTTGATTGCATTCAAGAACTTCGTTCTTGATGAATCCCAACTAAAAATAAAAGATTTTTTGATAAGAAAGAAGAAAATCAAGAAAAAACCCAAGAATAGCAAAATTTTAAAATCTCCAACTTGTAAAAGTTGGAGAGTTAAAAGTTGATAGAAAACTTTTAAAACATACTTTCCGTCGTCAAGTAATGAAACAAAAGAGGCCGAAAAAAGAACTATTAGATGTTAAGTATATTCTAAAGACATACTGGAGTTTTCTAAGAAGGCACAAAGGTCTATTTGCAGGCGTAATGATGGCTGTTTTCTTTGTTACAGCCTTCGGATTTACAGCGCGCTATTTGTTCAAAACAATAATTGACCAAGCAGAATTATTTGCTAAAAACCAGCTTTCAGCCCAAACCTTAGCAACAACGCTTGGAATTATATTGATAATATGGGGAATAGTAATTATCCTAACTGCCGCTGGTCGTTGGATAAGGATACATTTACTTAACAAACTAGAATCAAAAAATATGTTTGAATTAAAGCAGCATTACTATAACCACATTCTTAATTTATCTCATAAATTCCATACAACGCACAAAACCGGCTCCATGATAGCAAGAATTACCAGAGGCTCTGCTGCTATGGAGCGCATGACGGATTTCCTTACTTTTCAGACAATGCCTTTGCTATTTGAATTAGTGATATCCGGAGTAGCATTAGTAGCAATTGACAGAACAATAGGCCTAATAGTTTTGACAACAGGCGCAGCATTCATAATATACAGTTCACGACTTCAGAAAAAACAAAGAGCATTAACAACAATAACAAACACTGCAGAAGATATGGAAAAAGCAATGATAGGAGACACTTTCACAAACATAGATTCAATAAAATATTACGGAAAAGAGATTATTGTAAAAAACAAATACGCCTCAATCGCAAACAAAAGCAGACAAGCCCTCATAAATCAATGGCATATCGGAAGATGGATGGGATCTGGAGAAGGAATAATCATGGGGTTTGGAGGTTTAGCTATATTATTCGTGACTGTTAATTCTTTCTTGAAAGGAACAATCAGCATCGGTACAGTAACATTTGCATGGGGATTATATTGGGGGCTTATAGAAACTGTGCGAGCATTTATAGACGGACTTCGTGGATACAATCGCGCAATAGCAGACTTTAGTGATCTCTTCCGTTATGGAAAAATAGAAAACGACATTAAAGACAAGCCAAAAGCAGAAAATCTTGAAATAAAAAATGGAGAAATTGAATTCAAGAACGTCTCTTTCAAATACCACGAACAAATACTTTTCAAAGACTTCAGCCTCGTGATTCCAAAAAACAAAAAAGTCGCTTTAGTTGGCCATTCTGGCTCTGGAAAATCAACAATAGTAAAATTACTTTATCGCTTGTATGATTTAGACAAAGGTCAAATATTAATAGACAACGCAGACATTAAAGATGTAAAACAAGAATCTTTAATATCAGAATTGAGCATCGTCCCGCAGGAATGCATATTGTTTGACGACACAATTTACAATAACATCTTATTTTCAAATCCAAAGGCGTCAAGAAAAGAAGTTATTCAGGCAATAAAATTTGCGCAATTAGACAAAACAATAGCAAACTTTCCATATAAAGAAAATACAATCGTCGGCGAAAGAGGAGTCAAACTTTCGGGCGGCGAGAAGCAAAGAGTGTCAATAGCCAGAGCCATTTTAGCAAATAAAAAAGTTCTTGTCTTAGACGAAGCAACTTCATCCCTAGACTCAAAAACAGAAAGTGAAATACAAAAAGACCTCCAACATTTAATGCAAAACAGAACATCTCTAATCATAGCCCACAGGCTCTCAACAATAATGAACGCAGATTTTATCGTCGTCCTAGACAAAGGTCGTATTGTCCAGCAAGGCGCACACAATCAACTAATCAGCAAACCAGGAGTTTATCGTGAACTTTGGAACTTGCAGAAAGGCGGATATTTGAGTGAATAAAACTCCTAACATTACTCAAGAAAAGCAGTTCTTGGCATAGTGAAAGAAATATTAAATAGTAAAAACTATATATTTACAATATATTCATGCCAACAAACATGTACGATATCCAAAGACGCGTCGCAGAAGCCTATCTTGAATTAAGGAGGTTAAACAGAAAACATAGTCTATTAAGATTTATAGAGAAAGTTGGGCCAGAAGGATTATTTATTTGGTCAGACAAAAAAGAAAGACTAAACGGAAAGCATTATCCAAGATGGCGGGTCTTTTACGAAACATTTTCAGGCCAAGACAGACAAGTTCCAGAACAAGAAATATGCCGGCGCATACCAGAGCTCTTGCCCAGTTATTACGAAGCTCTCCAAGAAGCAATTAAACGAGAAATTGATAACATATAAATGGACAAAAAAGAAAAAATAATTCAATTGAGAAACGCAATCAGATATCCCAGAGATCAAACAGGAGATGACAGGTGCTGGCTTGATTACCGCAAAGCATACGCCTTGCTTCCAAACACAGACAAAACACAACTAGAAAGACTCCCAGATTACGAAAAGGGCATGCAAATCTGCACAGCCTTTTACAACAAAAGAAAAGATGTCCAGTCAAGAATCCCAAGAAAAATAATGCCTCAAGCAGAATGGGACAAAGATTTAGAAGACAGATCAGAAGCAGCACTAAATATAATACTTAGTGAGTTAGAGGTAGCAGCAAGAAAACACAGAGATACGCCTGTTGAACAATTAACATTAACCGACGACAAAGAACTATACAGATTATTACCAGAATATGGAAGAGTTCCAGTTGATTTCACTCTTCCACCAAGAGAAAAATTTTTAGGAAGTGCAAAAGATTGCGCAGGCTGCCCAAACTTTTGGAAAAGCCACGCAAATTGCCCGACAGCACCATCCCACAATCCGCATGCTTGGGGCCCTTGTAAAAGTTAAAACTCCTAACATTAAATATCAAACTAATTTATTCGCTATGCAAATCTTTCTCTTGAGAAGCAAGATTTTCTAAAGATTTTTTAATTATTCTATCTCTAATTTCTATAAAGGCTCTAACAATGCCGGCAACATCTCTCGAGTAAGCGCAAACAACCCCATCTTTAACTAAATCATAACCTGGCCCAATAGCAGATAATTCTATAACATAAGTTCCCATAATTTACTTTCCTCGTCTATCCCAAGCTCTCAACGATGGCCTGATTTTCATCGTCGGAGAATGCCCGCGCCTCGCAAAGAGTCCGCGAGATCTTTTTCCCGCAGAAGTCAGTCCGCGATAAACTCTGCCGACGTTAGCGCCGCGCCCAATCCAATTTATCGTCCTGTCGTTTCGTATCTCTGGCTTTGAAGGATCAACAAGAATAACTTCAAAAAAATAATGCTGGCCATCTTTTCCAATCCAATAAGAATTCAAAACTTCTAAATTGTTAAAGTAATTCGCAGCGCGTATCTCTGCAACCCATTTATAATTCATCTTCAAAGTTTTGCGAATAGTCTGCTTGCGCGTCTTTCGTCCTTTAACTCCAGCACGAATACGAGTGCGTCCGCCGCGCATAACTCTCACGCGCGCAACAATAAATCCTTTTTTTGCTTTGTATCCAAGAGCTCGCGCCCGATCGAGACGCAAAGGCTTATCAACAACTTCAATCGCATTGCCTCGGCGCCACTCAATCATTCTCTCACGCAAAATAGCAGTGTCTGGCTTCTTCCACGCTTGCGCAATATAATGATACATTCCTTGTGCCATAAACTCTTCCTGTAAAAAGTGCTTTAAAAATCTTCTCATTTTTTATTTCTAATGTTAATTACCTTTCAATTAAAGTACTCAGACTTGAATACTCATATGTAATATTAATTATTTTTGATAAACTATAATAAGCTATTTTTAGTCAGAAGATGTATCAATCACTTTTTAGTATTATTTGAATTAAGGATTCAAATAAACCGCTCCGCCAATATTCTTAATCGTATTCACGCCAAGAACTAAATTACCATTAACATAAGAAACAGGCAAGGACAAGGCATGCTCTCCGTTATCAGTATGCACATAAACAACAGTATTCTCAACAATTTCCGCAGTATAAGCAAGCCCAGAAATCTTTACAGGCAAAGTAAACTGTCTAGAATATCCGCTCGATGACCCAGCCGCAAGACTTATTTCCTGTTGTATCTCCAAAGCCAGTTCCTGCGTCAGCATATTCCTGTTATCCCATCTCTCATCAGCTGTGTTCGCTTGAATAACAAACAAAAAAATCAAAAAAAAGAAAGCAATAAACCCTACTAAAATGATAAACTCAACTGCTGACTGTGCTTTCACATAAATCTTAAGCTTCTGTAACATAGACCCTGTCAGCCCCCGCGCGAATAACAATTCGCTTCAAGCCCTCATTTGTTAAAATTGTCGTAGCGCTGTCCAAAGGAACATTGCTCTCAAACGCAATAACAGAAGTCCCGCTTGAAGTTACTATCGTAAAAACAATATTATTGCTTATAACTTCAATATTCTGAACACCATCTGGCAAAAAGGCAGTAATCGTCACCTTTGACGGCTCACCAGCATAATAAACTGACTCGGCAGAAGTCGTTATCTTAGTTGCAAAAGTAAAAAGCTGGTTAAGTTTTATCTGATCTTGCGCGCTGGAAGTGTAAAACAACGAAACCCCTAAAATAACTATAACTGCAAAAACAACAAAAGCAACAACAATGAGATACTCCAGACTAATCTGCCCTCTTTTGCTCATAAATTAAAATAGTCGGTAAGGTTTATAAAATAGACGTCATAATTATAGTAAACCAATTAAATTATTCGTTTTTATTGGTTTACTAGACATCCGAAGTCAAATCCATTTGACGAGGATTGACGAACCGCAGTTCGACTAAGCGGAGCAATTAAGAACAGCCGAAAGACTTAATTGGTCTGCTGTATAACTAATAGGAAAATAATGACCAAAAAGAAGGAAAAAAGCCGGGCGCTTAAAGTAGTTGTTTCTCTGCTCACGCTCGCAGTATTAGCGCACACATTCTATAGTTTTTACAGCGCAAATAATTACAGCCTAAGTGGAATTTCCGGCAAGGCAATATCAGAAGACATAGACGAAGCAAGTTCAAAAATAAGCTTCAAGCATCGGCTCATACTAGCGGGCGAGTGGCTGCTCATAATATTAATCTTTATGGTTTCTCTAATCCGTGCAAAAATGGAAATTAGGGGTGTTGAACGTGTAATGGTAACTAATATAAAAACACCAAGAGGCATAGCCAGAACAGACCTTGACTTAATGTATGAATTGGTAAAAGAAAAAAAAGCAATCAAAATAAAAGCGCTTGCAAATTATTTCAAAGTAGATGAAAAAACAATCGTTGACTGGGCTCGCATTTTGGAAGAGGCAAACCTAATACGGCTAAACTATCCGGCAGTCGGTGAACCGCAAGTAGTCTTAAACGAAGAGGTGATGGAGAATGGGGCGTCAGAAACATAAAAATCAAGACAAATTAAATAAGCTGCTTAAAAAAATAAAAAAAAGCAGCAAAAAACACAATAAGCAGAAGCATCCGCAAAAAAAAGTCCGCAAAAAAGAAATCAAAAAAGTCAAAGCAAAAATAATTGAAAAAAAACACAAAAAAGAAAAATTAAAAATAATTCAAAAAATATCACAAGCCAAAAAAGAAAAGAAAATTGCAAAAAGACCAGTTATTAAAAAAATTAAAAAACAATTAAAAAACAAAAAGCATGCCAAGATAAATCCTTCAATAGCAGCTAAAAAACCAATTTTAAAAAAACAAAAGTTAATTCATGCAAAGCCATTAATTAAACATCTTGAAATTCTCCATAACAAAGAAGCAATGCATAATATTGTAACCCAGCCACAAGCATCAATTTCTGAAGAAATAGAGGATAAAAATCTTTCTTTGGAATCGCAGCAAGAAATTGAAGAAGGCGAAGAGTCTGAAGAAGCTTCGCAAATTGAAAAAGCCAAAAAAGAAATTGAAACAATCCAATCCGAGGAAAAAGAAGAGAAGTCAGGATTTATATCTAAATTATTCAAGCACCACGATAAAAAAATAGAATCTCAAAAATAAATTAATTCAAAGCAAATTCTTCAAAAATCAGTGGAAGATCATCTCCTAGCAGAGGTATATGTGATGCCCGAAAAAATAAAAGGCAATATCGTTGAAGCATATACAATAAAACTTGACGGCGCTTCAGCAGACATAAGAATCGTGCAAAATGAGATAAACACAACGTACACAATAAACATCCCAAAAATAAGCGTAGCCACTTCAGCGCTATTAAACGACTTGCGCGAGGAGTTGATTGCAATAACTTCGTTAAGTATGCAGGAATTGATTGATCCAAAAGCATTCTCATCTATCAAGAGTAAGTTCAAAGAAGAAGCCCGTAAGCTCATCAGAAAAAAAATACCAACGATAAAAGAGGATACAGAATCATTCATCATCGGTACATTAATGCAAGAAATGCTCGGTATAGGAAAAATTGAATATCTAATTAATGACCCGAATCTTGAAGAAATAGTCATAGTATCAGCAAAAGAACCGATAAAAGTTTACAGCAAAAAATACGGCTGGCTTAGTACAAATATAATATTGGAAAAAGAAGAAATAACGATCAATTACTCAAACATAATCGCACGAAGAGTTGGCCGCCAAATAACTACATTAAACCCATTATTAGACGCACACCTAGTCACTGGCGACAGAGTCAATGCAGTTCTTTATCCGATAAACACAAAAGGGAATACAATTGTTATAAGAAAATTCTCGCGCGACCCCTACACAATAGTCGATTTAATTAACAACAACACGTGCGATCTAGAAACTGCCGCTTTGCTCTGGCTCGCAGTTGAATTTGAAATGAATGTAATAATTTCCGGCGGAACAGCGTCAGGAAAAACAGTTCTGTTAAATGCGTGCATGCCTTTCATCCCCCCAAATCAAAGAATAATTTCAATTGAAGATACGAAAGAATTAATGCTTCCAGAATTTCTTTACTGGACTCCCTTAGTAACAAGACTCCCAAACGCAGAAGGCAAGGGCGCAGTAACAATGCTTGACTTACTAGTGAATTCTCTCCGTATGCGCCCGGACAGAATAATTCTCGGAGAAATGCGAAAACAAGAAGAGGCAATGGTTCTATTTGAGGCAATGCACACAGGCCACTCAGTATACGCAACTCTCCACGCAGATTCAGCAGCAGAAACAATATCGCGTTTGACCCACCCCCCGCTAAACATACCAGCAAATCTCCTAAATGCAATCAACCTTAATGTAGTCATGTTCCGCGACAGGCGCAGAGGCATTAGAAGAGTTCTCCAAATTGCAGAAATAGAAACAGAAGGCGATTCGGCAAAAGCCAACACATTATATCGCTGGTCTCCTGAAAATGATAAGCTAGTAAAACATAGCAAAAGCTCAAGATTCTTCGAAGAAATAAGCCGCCACACAAGCATGTCAGAGGAAGAGATAAACAAAGAACTGGCTCTAAAGAAAAAAATATTATCCTGGCTCATCAGCCATAAAATTAGAAATTTAGATGATTTAGGCAAAACAATAAATCTCTATTATCAAAACAAGACTCTCCTGCTGAAAAAAATTGTCAAGGATGATGTAAAATTTGTCCTAAGCTATGGAAAATGAAATTTCATGTACCATTCACTTTCGCTGGTATAGACAGGCTAAAAAAAAGACCCATATTTATAAAAGCATTTCAACAGCGAAAGAAATATTCAAGGCTCGACTACTACTTGGAAAATTCAGATTCAAATATAACGAGAGATCAATACTTGAATATATGCGCCTATAGTTTCATTATAAGTTTTATAATTATTTTCACAGTTATAAATACTATAGCCTTCCTAGCCAAAGCCCCGTCGCCAATAATCCTTTCGCTAGTAATAACTCTATGTTGCTCAGGGTTTGTAATTTTCGCGCAGCTATCTTATCCAAGAGTTTACTTCAACAGAAAACAAAAAGAGCTTGAAAGAAACCTCATGCCTGCGCTCGAAGACATGCTCGTCCAGTTAAGTTCAGGCGTTCCTCTATTCAATATATTAGTAAACATATCCATCTCTAACTATGGAGAGATTAGCACTGAATTCAAAAAAGCAGTGAGAAAAATAAACGCAGGCGTACCCCAAATTGAAGTTCTCGAGGAGCTCGGAGAAAAAAACTCATCACTGTATTTCAGAAGAACTCTCTGGCAGATAAGCAACGGAATGAAATCAGGAAGCGACATCTCAACCGTAATCAAAGGAAGCCTAAGGCTTTTGAATGAAGAGCAAATAGTGCAAATACAAACTTATGGTAACAAATTGAATCCGCTCGTCATGTTCTACATGTTAATCACAATTATTCTCCCGGCGCTAGCAATAACATTTCTCACAATAATCTCGTCAATGGTCGGCATGGGCAAGAATGTTACTATGATTATGTATATCGGACTCTTCGCATTTACGATCTTCATACAAATAATGTTCCTTGGAGCAATACGTTCAGCAAGGCCTAC
>JBBTAH010000101.1:0-2936 GCA_038044285.1 Nanobdellota archaeon
CCGTGAAGGAGAATACGACTTCACTGTCAACGTGCATGACGCAAACAATGCGCTTGTCGGAAGCCAAAGCTTCACCGCGAATGCTGAAGGAAGAGCGGTTGCAGGAAATGCAGCTGTTGTTCTAACAATAATTCTTGCGATTGTATTTGTTGTATTACTTGTGGTCTTGATTGTGCTTTTGACACGAAAACCTGCGAAAGCAGAAGAAATCGGCGAAAGCTATTACTAAGCCCGCTCCCTTTTTGTTTTTTTATTTTGGGGCTTTGGTAATTTTATGATAATTTAAGCTATAATTTTTAAAATTAGATAAATTTAGTTTGAGGTGCATATCCCTGGATAAGATCTTCCATCTAAAATTACTGTGCAAGTGTCGGCTTTTGGGGTACAAGCTAAAATATCTTCACAACCTACTGTTGAAGATGCACCTGAAGGTTTTGTACTAGAATACCATGTTCCTACTAAGCGCACTGCTCCGCTATTATAGGGATCCTCTGTGATTTTACATCCACAAGGTCTTGGTTCTCATTGAATTCCTTCACTGTCTGAAGGACTAAAATTTACATCTCTTGAATAATTATGATATGTGATACCTATAAAACTAATGATAAGAAGTGCGCACAAAAGATATATTGTTTTTTGCATACATAGTTTACTAATTTTATATATATATCTTCCTAATTTTTCATTGAACTTCTAAATTATTATTTTCCTGTTGTTTTTGCTCGGTTTCTAATTTTAGGCTAAAGACTTTTGAGATGCCGTCATGCATACTGACTCCGTAAAGGAATTTTGAATTCATGATTAATGCGTCGTTGTGCGTGACGATTATGTACTGGCCTGCGCGGATGTATTTATTTAACAATGAGGCGAGACGCTCTGAGTTTCGCTTGTCTAAAGCTGCGTCTATTTCGTCAAAAACATAAAAATGATATGGCTTGAACTCTTGAATTGCGAATAAAAGCGATAGGGCTATTAGTGTTTGCTCGCCGCCCGATAAAGATGTCACATCAAAATATTTGCCTTTTCCTAATTTTATGGCGATGTCAACTCCGCCTGCGAAGATGTCTTCTTCATTTTCTAATTGAAGATATGCCTGGCCTTTTGTGTAAAGATCTGATGCGTTTCTACTGAAAAGCTCGTTGATGCCTTTGAAAGTTTTCATAAAAGTACGTTTTTTCTTCTGGTCTATTTCTGCGATTATTTTCATTATTTCTTCTTTTTCTTTTTGGAGCGTTTCAACTTTCTCCGCCACTTTGTCGTATTCTTCTTTTACTGATTCATATACTTCAAGTGCGCGCATGTTTATTGAGCCGATGCTTTGCAATTCCTGCTTTGATTTTTCTAATTTTTCCTGCAGAGCCTCCAAAGATACTTTTATTGGCTCGGATTCTGGGACATCTTTGCGTTCAATTTCTAGAGATTCTTTTGAAGCCGAAAATCTTGCTACTGCGATGTCAAGATGATTTATCTGCTCAGTTAATTGTGCTAATTCTGTTTGCCTCAATGAGAATTCGTAATTATTTTCCTGAATGCTTGCCTGCAATTTGTCTCTATCGTCGAATAATTTCTTGAATTTGCGGCTCATTTCCTTCTCTTCCTGCTCTTTTGATTCTAGGAACGATTCTTTCTGCTCAAGACGATGATGCATATCTGCTATGTCTGACTCCAATTCTTCCAATTCTTTTTCGCCGTTCTTGATGTTCTGCTGGATTGACTCAAGCTCGCGTTCTTTTGAAAGAAGAGTTGTGTCAATGTTGCGCTCGGTCATTGATGAAGTTTCTTCAATCTCGCGGAGCTTTGCATTGTACTGGAAGACAATTGATGATATATCTATTGTTTTGTTTTCTAATTCTCCGCGCTTACCTGCCAGAATTTCTATTTCTTTTGAAAGTGTCTGGGATTCTGCCACTATTATTTTCAAATACTGTTGTTTTTCTTTTGCTATTTTTTGATTGATATACTCGTGCTTAAGATTCTCTATTTTTTTGCTTATGCTGTCAAGGGACTTTTGTAGCGCGGTATACTCCTGCCTATTTCTTGATATTATTCCATCTGCCAGTGAGATTATTTTTTTGCTATCCTTTATTTTCTCATTGCAGTCTTTGTTAACGTGATCTGTGTGTTCTGATGTCATTTTGTTTCTGCACAATGGGCAGGTGTCAATTTTTGAGATTCGCTCTTTGAAATTTTCTGCCGACTGAATTTGGGACTCGGCTGCGGCTATTTTCTTATTCTGCTCTATGTCTTCTTTGCTTAGCTTTTCTATCTTATCTGAAAGCAAGTTTGATTCCTTTAACAATTTGATAATTTCATCTGCGCAGAACTGCTCGTCTTTGTGCGAGAACTCTCTTGATAGAGATTCTATTTGCTTAAGAAGCGAATCTGAATCAACTTCTAATTTATGATGCCTTGCCTCTTTTTCTTTGAGCCGCTCTTTTATTGAAGATAATTCTGTTTTAACTGAAAGAATCTTGTTTTTTTCTTCTTCTAATTTTACGAGCTCTGACTTTTTGCGCTTGAGCTCTTCCTGTTTTTTCGCCAACAACGGAGATTCTTTTCTTAACTCTTCTATTTCTCTTTTGTATTCTGGAATTGACGATTTCAACTGCTCTATCCTATGCTTGAATTCTGCTTTGCGTTTTTCGTTTCCTTCAATTCTAACTTTTAGGCCTTCTATTTCTGCACGTAGCTCGCTTATTTTTTCCTGCAGTGTCTCGCGTTCAATACCGCTTGAGCGTTTGATTAATGAATTGATGCTGGATATCTGTTCGTTTATTTTGTCTATTTTATCTTGGATTTCTCCACTTGTTGAGCGAATTTTGTCTCGTTCTGATTTTTCTTCATCTATTGCTTTTTTTACATTGTTTATTTCTTTTTCAACATCTGATATTTTTCTTGTTAATATTGAATATCTGCATCTTGCTATTGTGTTTTCT
>JBBTAH010000102.1:0-4403 GCA_038044285.1 Nanobdellota archaeon
ATGGCTTCGCCGCGTTTTGAAGCTGGGCCTCCAAAATTCAACGCGATTGAACTTCCGAGACTTGTTGATAGACTGGTTAGAGAATCGCATATGATTGATTTGAAAAAATTAGTTATAAAAGAAGGCGAGAAAGTCTGGATGGTGATTATTGACATTTATCCGATAAATGACGACGGCTGTCTGATAGACGCGGCCTCCATTGGAGCTGTTGCCGCGCTTTTGCAGACGCGGATTCCTGAACTTGACGAGAATGGAAGAATTGATTATAGTAAAAAACTGACTAAGAAGCTTCCGCTTGTTGATGGTGTTTTGCCTTTGTCTTTCACTTTCTACAAATTAGGCGATACGATTTTGGTTGATCCGACTCGCGAAGAAGAGGAAGCATGCGAGGGCAAGATTATATTCGGGCTTTCGCATTACAAAGGAAAAGATTATATGATTCACTCGTGTCAGAAGGGACTTGAGTCTCCATTGAACCGCGAGGAAATTGAGCAGATGATGGGGCATTTGCCAAAACTTTACGACGATACACTTAAAAAGCTTCAAAAGTTTTTGAAATAATATGGCTGAAACACAACAAAGGACTGGGACTGCAGGCAGATTATTCAGAAGGATAACTTTAACTCCTACAGAAGATTTTGGTGGAAAAGATGTAGAATTGGTGAATGGACGACCTTATAGAATAACTGTAGAGGGAGAGCTTCGTGGGATTTTTAGTCACTTAGATAGAGCTGGCCTAGAATATCTTAAAGCAGCTGCAGGAACTTTTCCACACTCAAGATTAACGTATGAATTAACTAGAACTCCGGAGGGGTATGTTGATGCACATATCAAAATAAGATAATGGCAGAAATAAAGCAAGAATTCACAAAGTATGAGGTTGCAAGAATAATTGGAGCAAGAGCCTTGCAGATTTCTATGGACGCTCCACTTTTGCTTAAGATTTCTGATGATGATTTGAAAGGAATGAGATATGACGCTTTGAAAATTTCTGAAAAAGAGTTCTCTTCTGATGTGCTTCCTATTTCTGTGAAGAGACCAATGCCTAAGAGAACTAGCGAGAAGTTGAAGGCAATAAAGGACGACAACGTTGACGACGAGAAAATAGCTGAGAAAGAAAAAGAAATTGAAAAGGAAATACAAGCAAATGCTGATGAGATGGGACTTGTGAATGAGAATGAAGCTGATGACACGATATCTGAAGAAACTAACGGCGAAGAAGCTGCTTAATCCTCGTATCTTTGTTTTATTTTATCGCAGTAATCTTTAACCTCTCTTATTTTTGAATTTAGTCTGTTTGCATCTCTGTGTAAACCATTTGCGTTTAATTTTACCGCGAAATTTTCTGCTTCTACGATTTCTCTTCTTGTAAAAACCATGTCGTGTTCAAAGGCTTCTGCACTCCATAATTTTGCAGATTCTTCCGCTTCTCTTAAAGCATCATTTAATCTCACAGTTACTGATTCTAATTCGTTCTCTAACCTATATCTTATTGGGGGAAATAATTTTTTACGAAGATTAGTTAGATAACCTATTAATCTCATAAAATTGAGAGATTTTATTAAGATATATATGCTTTTGCTTTGCTATGAGTTTAGATAGATTTATATAGATTTATTTTTGCGGGATTTCATGGGAAGATTAAGAAAGTATGTTTTGGCAGGTGCTTTAGCCGGAGCTACTGCTTTGGGAGCGTATGTTCTTTTAAGAGACGCGCCTGTTCATAATGAAATTTTGGATTCTAAGCCGCATGTTTATGCTGAAGAGAATCGCCCTGTAGAAGTTAAGACCCCTTCTGTTAAAGAATATACGCGAGAGGAAAAGATTGAGGAAACAGCGCCCGTAGTTGTTAAAGAAAAACCAAAATTCCGCGAAATGCCGAGCTTTCTTGAAGAGATTTTAACGAGACCTGAGTTCAATAATCAGTTCATTGATACTTTCAGCGCACAACTTGAAAGACTTCTTGTCTTGTGCCCCAAATGGAGAAAAGCAGACTATGTTACTAGCCACGAACAGCGATCTAACGAGGACGGCGCGTCTGTAAGAGTTGAATACTTTTTTGAAGGAATGAGCATAACAGAATCACAAAGGCTGTTTCCTAAAAAAAATTACTTTACTGGTAAGAATGCTGGTTTTAGGGTAGACCACGATATTAGTTTAAGGATAAAAAGACCCAATGGAGGAGATATAACTTTAGATTATAGTCTGCCTTCTGAAAATGATAGCTCCATTAATGCTACAAACATGTTTGATAAAGATGGAGTGCATAATTATGTTAGTTTGTCTTTGTCTCTCTGGGAGAAACCAGACTCCCGAGATACATATCCCGTACACAAAGTTTTTGTTCAAAAATCTGCTGCAGAAAATAAGGCGGCTGCAGAGAGATTTCTTAAACAACTTGAAGGAGAAGCTGTTGACGCTCCGATATTCTCAAAAAATACTAAAGAGTTGACTGATGAGAATCTTGAACACAATTATCAGGAAAGAGTTTCTGGCAGACTCATTAGAGATCTGCAAAGCGGAATAGTTGGAAATTTCGCAGACTTTCTTAGGACTCTCCCTAAAAAAGAGTAATTTTATTAATTGAACTTGTCAGTAATTTTCATGATAATCAAAGAGGTTTCTGCGCGTATTGTCAAAGACTCGCGCGGAGCTGACACAATTGCTGTTTCTGTTAATGGCTGTGAAGAAGCGTCTGCACCTAATGGAAAATCTGTCGGAAATTATGAGACTCCATCTTATCATCGGTCTTTGAGATGGTGCGTTGATTTTCTTAATGCTTTTTGCGATGAAATTGTTTTTGAAAAGTTTGAAGATTTAATTCGCATTGAGAAAGCGATTTGCAAGAATGCGGATTTGAAAAACGCGCGCGAGTTTGGAGCTAACTCGCTTTATGCGTTTGAGTCTGCTGTTTTGAAAGCTTTGGCTTCTGAAACTGGAAAAGAATTGTTTGAATTGCTTGGGAAAAATAAGAAGATTCCTTTGCCTGTTGGAAATGTCGTTGGCGGAGGAATGCACAGCGCTTCTGTTTCGCATAGGCCGAATTTTCAGGAATTTTTAGTTATTCCTCGGGCTTTGCGGTTTTCTGAAAACTTAAAGATTATGCAATTTGTTTATGCTTCTGTTGGAAAGAAACTTGGAGCGTCGTTAGTTAATGATGAGGGTGCGTGGCTTGTTGCTTCTGAAGATGAACGCGTTCTTGATATTCTTAATTCTGTGCGTAAAGAAGCTGAAAAAAAGTTTGCTAGCAAGGTTGGAATTGGGATTGATGCTGCGTGCTCTACTTTATTTCATGATGGAATTTACAGATATAATAATAAAATTCTGAAGCCAGATATGCAGTTGGCTTTTTTTGAGCAAATTGTTCCTAATTATAATTTATTTTATGTTGAAGATGCTTTTGAGCAAGGCGACTTCAAGCGCTTTGCTTCCTTGAATAAATTTGCTGGCAAGAACTGCCTGATTGTTGGAGATGATTTGATTGCGACGCAGTATAATAGATTAGTTGGAGCTATACGCACGCGTTCAATTAACGCAGTTATTATCAAACCAAACCAGAATGGCTCTTTGTTAGAATTGGCACGGATTTTTGATTTATGCCGGCGAAG
The DNA here is from genome assembly GCA_038044285.1 of Nanobdellota archaeon. GTDB lineage: Archaea > Nanobdellota > Nanobdellia > Pacearchaeales > GW2011-AR1 > SICU01. The sequence goes on from JBBTAH010000102.1 coordinate 3,609, forward strand.
CAGGATTAAAACTATTTTATCGCATCGCTCTGGCGAGACTCTTGATAGTGCTTTAGCTGATTATGCTGTTGGCTTTGGAGCTGATTATATCAAGTGCGGAGTTGCTACGCCTTGGAGAGAGGTTAAGCTTAATAGATTAGTTGAGATTGAAGAAAAAACCGTTGCGTAGGATAATTTAAAAACCCACAAACTTCAAGATGAATAAGAACTTAGCAGGTACCAACTGAAATAATTTGGATCAACCCCTGCGCTGTTTATAATTTTTACAATTATGGCAACGAAAAAAGCAAATGAAGAGTCTGTAATTGAAAAAGTAGCTGAAGCTGCCGAGCATGTTGTTGAAAAAATAGGCGAAGCTGTTGAGCACGCTGTTGAAACGGCTGCTGAAGCTGTTGAGAAAGTAGCTGAAGAATTATCTGATGAAGATGATGGCGAGAAAAAAGCTAAAAAGAAATCTGTGAAGAGCAAAGAACCTGTTAAAGAAGATAAAAAAGAATTGACTTCAGATGAGAAAAAGGCAAAGCTTAAGGCAAAATTTGAGGCATTGCAAGCCAAATTCAAAGAAGTTGAGAAGATAGACATTAAGGAAAAAGTTACTGGTAAAAAGACAGAGCCGACTGATACTCTTGTCCCGATTGAGGATTATTTGAAAGCGTCAATGCATTTAGGGACTAGAGTGATAACTCCGCAGATGAGAAAATATATTTACAAACGCAGAGCGGACGGGCTTGCGGTTTTCAACACAGCGATGATTGATGCGAAACTGCGCGAAGCTGGAGATTATTTGGCAAAGTT
>JBBTAH010000103.1:0-1665 GCA_038044285.1 Nanobdellota archaeon
ATTCTTCAAGCCCATTACCTCATATTCTTCAGGAAAATAATTTATTTCAGTATGAAGATTAAACTTCGGTATGCTTATCTGTGGATGCTCTGACATGCAGTGCACTAGCCATTTTGACCCGCTTCTCCCGAAGCCCACTCCTAAAAAGTCAAGTCTCATAAATCAAAACATAATTAGTGGTTTAAAAACTTGCTTGTTTATTTCCCCCAGAAAATCCAGAACCTTGCTGCCCATTGTATTGTAGATATTAATGAAAAAGCAATGAACAAAAAGTACGGTGCATCTAAAGCAATTCCCAACCCAACTAAAGTCCATTGTACATCCAGCGAAAATGCAAAGGCTCCCGGATTAACAGTGCCTCTGGCTTTTTTGCTCGCCCTTTCCCGTAGATCCTGCACAGGATTATTCAATTTATATTTATCGCGCAAAATCGGCGACATTAAGGCAGCATAATTTATCATCATGTAACTAAATATAGTATAACTACCGATAACAATCAGGGCAACATCTCCAGTTTCACGAAATCCGCGCAGCATCACAGCCAAAAAAACAACAAAAAAACTCATAAATCCCACAGCTTCATCAAGCCACTCGCCCATCGCGCTCTTATGTTTGTAAAATCTTGCAACAGTTCCATCAGCTAAATCAATAACAACTCCATAAGCAAACAAAACCCCTGCCAAAATCAGCCAAGCCCCATTCAAATAATAAATCATCAGAGCAGATATCAGCGCAAAAACAAAACTAAGTGCAGTGACAAAATGCTCATGTAATTTCAAATTGACAAAAATCCATGAGCTCCAAATAGTTATCGGGTGATAAAAATATTTTATCAACGGCCGCGTCAGATGCTCTGGCTTGAAATGTTTTTTTACTTCAGCTATGTTCACCATAATTATATCAGATTTAATTGTTTTATATATCTTATTCCAACTATAGATCTAACTTAGGAAATTAAAGATTGTGAACAACTTTAAAAACCACCCAAATCCTAGAATTTTATGAAAATAGCCCACGTAAGCCCAGAATACTATCCAGCAATTGGCGGAGTAGGACAAGTTGTAAGAGAGCTTGCAGAACGCCAGGCAAAAGCAGGACACGAAGTGCATGTCTTCGCGCCAGATTGGGATAAAAAAAACAGAATAAGAAAAAGAGAAGAAATTATGGGGGAGGTTCACATCCATAGATGTTACCATCTATCAAAAATAGCAAACTTCAATACATTCTGGCCATCAGTTTTATTCAGATTAATAAAATTAAACTTTGACATAATCCACAGCCATAATTTCGGCCACATTCATTCTTTTCTGTCTGCAATCGCATCTCTAGTATCAAAAGCAAAACACATTCACACAACACACTGCCCTTGGAGTGACGCGCAGCGCTCTTTAGCCGGACGCATAGGAATACTAATAAGCTACAATTTTTTCTCGCGCCTCGTCTTAAGCACAGCCTCAGCAATAATAGCAATAACCCCCTGGGAAATAGACTTCATAAAAAGATATAGTGGCAGGGCAGATAAAATAATCGTAATACCTAATGGCATGAGCTCCAACTTTTTTGTAAAAATAAAAAACAACAATTTCAAAAAATTAAACAAATTAAAAAAACACGTTGTGCTTTTTTTCAGCAGACTGAATAAAACAAAAAGTCCTGACCATTTTG
>JBBTAH010000104.1:0-4758 GCA_038044285.1 Nanobdellota archaeon
ATTTCGACATCTTTATCAAAAAGCTTAGAGTTTAGTTTTAAATCAGGATTAATCATGCTAATTTCATGCGAATCTAAATACTGCTAATGTATGCGAATAATAATTATTCGTATGATTCGCACTAATTAAATTCGTATACATTCGTATTATTGGTGTTCACTTATGATTTTGCCCTCGAGCGTTCTTAATTCTTTTAATGCTTTTTTTGCTTCTTCCTCATTTGGCGGCTTGCCGTGCCATTCAAATTTGTTCTCCATAAAATCAACCCCAAATCCGGGAATTGTGTGTGCAATAATTACCGATGGTTTTTGATGGACCGCCCTGGCATGATTCACAGCGTCTACAAATGCCCTAATATTATGACCGTCAACATCCTGGACAAACCAGTTAAACGCTTCATATTTCGATCGTAAAAATTCAAGCGGCATCACATTTTCGGTAAAGCCGTCTATTTGAATATTGTTTCGATCAATTATTACGGTTAAATTGTCGAGTTTGTTTTTAGCCGCAAACATGGCAGCCTCCCATGTATTCCCTTCTTGATGCTCGCCGTCCGAAGCGATACAGTATACGTGATAATTCTTCTTGTCCAAGCGCGCGGCGAGGGCCATTCCAATAGACTGCGAAATTCCCTCACCCAAGGGTCCGGATGTTGTTTCCATCCCAGGAAGAGATGCTCTATGAGGATGTCCTTGTAATCTCGAATTAATTTTTCGCAAGGTCTTAAGCTCTTCAGTCGGAAAATATCCTGCCATTGCCATTACAACATAGCGGATAGGGCAAATGTGCCCATTTGATAAGACTAAACGATCGCGACCTGCCCACTCGGGATGTTTTGGATCATGGTTTAATATATGAAAATAAAAGGCAATAAAAATATCCGCCATCCCCAAAGGTCCAGCAGAGTGCCCGGAACCTGCCTCAAGCAAAGTTTCGATTACAAGTTCCCTTGCTTTTGTCGCCTTTAGTTCAAGATCCTTTAATTTTTCGTCGTGTATCTCTTCAATTACCATATTCTTAGGTTATCTCCTTAATACTATTATTAAATCAGATACATTGGAAGGAAGTCTACCCGTTATAATCCCGCCGCCAGTTTTTTTGAAGAACTCGAAACTATTGTTCGTTCCCAAATATTTAAAGGGCTCAGCCCCTAATTCGTTTGCTTTTTCGAGGGTTTTATAATCGCCGATTGCGCCTGCGTATCTTGTGTTATCCCAGCCATCTGAAGCAATGGAACAAATAGTAACCTCTCGGTCCACATATTTGAGAGCTGCCAAAACCAATTCTTGATTTCGCCCACCACGCCCGGCTTTTTTGGCAACATGAACAGTTGTTTCGCCACCGACAAGAAGAACCGAATTATATTGAGTAGCAGAAATCAATTTCTTGCCTGCTTCTTTTGCTTCGGATTCAAATCGATCGGAAAAAATTCTTGCATGCCAACCAAGCGCCTTTGCCTTATTCTGCATTGAGAAAAGCGCTGTGTCGTTGCTTAGAACGATTATATTATGGACATTTTCAAAAATTTTTTTATCATGCGGATTTTCAATAAATGCTTCGCGCGACAAATTCAATTCTTGTTCAAGGCTATATTTCTTCATGATATGAATTGCGTCTTCATTTGTTGTTGGATCATAAACTGTTGGGCCCGACGCAATGGTTGATAAATCATTTCCGGGGACGTCGGAATAAATAAGAGTTGCAACAGTTGCGGGAAATAGGATTTGCGCAAGCCCTCCACCTTTAACGTCTGATAAGTGTTTGCGAACAATATTCATTTCCGTGATGTTCGCGCCGGAGGCAAGCAATGCTTTTCCAACAGCAATTTTTTGTTCGAGAGAGATTGAATGAGGGTGAACAAAGAGCGCTGATCCTCCGCCGCAAACAACAATCAAAACAAGGTCTTTTTCGGTAAGATTCGAAAGCCTTTCAAGAGCATTTTGGGTGAATTTGAAATTTGTTTCCGACGGGAGAGGATGGGTTCCTTTTGTAAATTTGATTTTATCGAACTTTTCTCCCTCTGTGTCTATAACATAACCTTCGGTTAGCCTATCGAGAATTAATTTTTCAAGCAGTTTCGAATTTCCTGCCGAACCTTTTCCAAGACCTAGGATAAAAACTCGTTCAAAATCAGCAAGATCGAATTCTTGATCACCAATCGTCAAAATATTTCTGTGTCTCTGAACGCTTGTGCGAAAAATCTCCTCCGGCTGAATAGACCGCAGGCCTTCCTCAACAAGCTCAAGAACTGCTTCTCTCTCGGGAGTTTTTGCAAGTTGATCGAAATTCTTTATGAAAGTCATATTTTACTTGGTATTCAGTTTATAAGATATGGGTTTTGTTGTCCAATTACGATGTGGTATAATATGACGAGGTTTGAATAGATTCAAACAGGGTTTATGATTTCGAATTTTACAAGCATACTACCCTTCCGAGCCTAATAAATTAGGGCTCTTATCTTCTGTTCGAACCCCTCAAAAAATGGATAGTAAACAAAAATATCAGAAGAAACTTGAGGAGATTTCTCGCATCTCGATGGATCAAGCCAAAAAGCTTATTCTTGACGAGGCGCGCGATGAGGCTAGTGAAGATATTGCTCACATAATACGTGAAGCAGAAGAAGAAGCAAAACTTACAGCCAACAAGAGAGCACGAGAGATTTTATCAGATGCTCTCAAGCATGGTGCGCTAGATATTATTCCTGAGTACACTGTTTCGGTAATAAAGATTTCTGATGAAGACATCAAAGGTAGAATAATCGGTAAGGAAGGGCGCAACATTCGTGCTCTTGAGACTGCAACCGGAGTTGACGTGGGGCTTGATGAGGAGGGGATAATCAGACTTTCATCTTTTGATTCGGTTCGTCGTGAGATTGCAAGACGGGCGCTCGAGTTATTAATTAAAGATACAAGAATACAGCCGATTAGAATAGAAGAGGTTGTTGAGCAACAAAAAAAAGAAGTTGCAAGAATCCTATTTGAAGAAGGACAAAAAATCGCTGAAGAAGTTGGGGTATTAAATATTCATCCTGATCTTCTATCAATGCTAGGCCGTTTTAAATTTAGAACCTCTTTTGGGCAAAATCTGGTTGTTCACTCACTTGAAGTAGCAAAAATTGCAAGTCACCTGGCAGCAGAAATTGGTGCGAATGTTGAAATTGCAAAACTTGGGGCACTTTTTCATGACATAGGTAAGGTTGTATCAGATAAAGAAGGAAGTCACGTGCAATTAGGAGTCGAATTATTACAGAAATACAAAATGACTCGGGAGATAATTAATGCGGTCGCCGAACACCATGAAGACAAGCCTTTCTCATCGATTGAATCAGTTTTAGTGCACATAGCAGATGCTGCTTCCGGAGGGAGGCCCGGGGCTCGCCATGAAGACGTTGAGGAATATGTAAAAAGGATTCGAAACATGGAGGAGATCTCAAAGAATTTCGAAGGAGTAACAGATGCGTTCGCATTTGAAGCAGGGCGTGAACTTAGAATTATTATTGATCCCGGAAAACTAGATGATATAGAAACTACAATTACAGTAAAGAGAATAAAAGAGGAAATTGATAAAAAATTAATAGTTCCAGGTGTCGTGCGTGTCACAGCAATCCGCGAATTCCGCGTCTCCGAACCTAAGGAATAGAAACTCGAATCTTGCCGTTAAATCAATCTCTTGACAAACCTTAATTTAAGAGCTATTGTTATATCAAGAAAAATCTACATGCCAATTCAGTATAGCCCAATTTATGGCTCCAAAAAGGGAGGTGATAGTTAGATGTCTGTAACCAAAAAAGAGCTCATTGAACTTGTCGCAAAAAAGGCGAACCTTACAAATAAGGCAACAAAAGAAGCAATTAAAGTCTTTCTTAATGGTATAAGAGACTCGTTAAAACGCGGAGAGAAGGTAGTTTTGACAGGATTTGGTACATTTTCGCTCCGAGCGAGAAAGCAAATAAAAGGAAGAAATCCAAAAACAGGTGAAGCAATTACGATCCCAGCAAGAAACGCGCCCGGATTTACTCCCGGAAAGAGTCTTAAGAAATCAGTGAGATAGAAGTGAGAAAGGCACTGTTCATTGTAGGTCCCACAGCAGTCGGGAAGACGAGCCTTGCTTTCAAAATCTCTAAGGTTATTCCATCTGTTTTAATATCTGCAGATTCAGTCCAGGTATATCGCGGCGCCGATATAATTTCGGGAAAAAATAAAACATTTCCCACGCAACTTTTAGACATCATCGATCCCACCCGACAATTTTCGGTTCGGAATTTTGTCCAACTGGTCCAGTCTATTGTTAAAGAAGCATATAGTGAACAAAAAATCCCTATAATCGTAGGCGGAACGGGATTTTATACGGATGCGCTTTTTGGCAAAATCGATACAATTAATGTTTCGCCTAATTTTAAACTTCGAGCCGAGCTTGATGAATTAGCTGTCAAGGAACTCCGGCAACTATTAAAGAAACTAAACCCGGAGCGTTTTGATAAAATGAATAATTCGGACGTTAACAATAGAAGAAGGTTAATTCGCGCAATCGAAATATCCTACGCTCAGGGTCCGGCCCTAGGCTCGAAACCATTGTTCAAAAACAACGAAACATTAATTATCGGTATTAAAACCTCCATGGATGTTTTGAAAAAGAGAATAGTTTCGAGAGTTGATGAGAGAATAAAGATGGGGGCGGTTTCCGAGTCAAAGGAATTATTTAGAAGCTACAGGAAGCTTTCTTCACAATTAAAAAGAGCAAGTGGATACAAAGAGTTAT
>JBBTAH010000105.1:0-14715 GCA_038044285.1 Nanobdellota archaeon
ACAGCATTTTGCGGCGTATTTTCTCTCACCCAGCCCATAGCTTTCTGCCATTGATGAGTGTACGAAGATGGCGTATAGCTCTGAGCACTCCCTACAGAAACATCATACATAGAGTACCCCGTAAACAAAACAGCAACAACTATAGCTACAGAAAAAATTATAGTGCTTGATTTTGCTTGCTTTTTATAGACTTTAGAAATATGCGTGGCAGAACTAACAGCAACGTAACCAATTATCACAGAAGCAGGCGGGACAAGCACCATCACAAGACGCACAAGCCCTCTTGCGCCGGCAATCGCAAGGAAAAAGAATATCAGCAGGGAAACTATTCCCAAAGGCACATTCTCAAATTTGCTCATTTCTCCCCGCTTATAATTCCTATAATAAAATAAACAAAACACAAATGTAAAAACAATTATTCCAGAAGCATAAAATAACAAGCTTATGGTGTTTTCCCCATCAAAAACTTTTCCAGGCGCATATCTGCTAAAAACAACAGATATTAAAAAATAAAGATACGCTGCAGTTAGCCAGCGAGTCTCGCGCTTATCAAAAACTTGTTCCAAAACTTTGTAAACTAACGCAACAGAGCCTATAAAGAATATCCAAAACCCAATTAGTATATTTTTAAAATTCGGTCCAAAATTAGAAGCCCACTCATTAAAATAAGGCTGCCTATTCTCAGCAACAGTCGTTATCAGCCTAGTTTGTGCAGGCTTAACAAGCTGGAAATATATTTCAGAAATATTTCCTGTCAAAGTATCTGGTCCAAGAAAAACAACAACCAAAATAAGCAATGCAATAATGCTCAGCACGATAGATAACAATCTCGGAGGTATCTTTGCCAAAAAATTATTTTGTTTTGAGAAATAGTCTGCTAAATATTTCTTATAAACAAATTCATAAGCAAGCATAATGAACGTAGCCATCAATGCGGAGCCAGTGCTAAACGAGGCAAGTATTGTTCTTAAAGGATATTGCTCAGATAGGAACAGCATCATAAAGAAACTAACCACCATCCACAAAACAAAAGAATAAATCTTTTTCCTGTCAGCATTGCCAATTAGGAAAGAAATAATCACAGCAGGGGATAATATAAAAAATATAAAGACATAACCGCCCCACACAAAACTCATAGCGGCAGTAGAAACACCAGCAATCGCGGATGTTAAATATCGCTGAATTTTAGACTTGCTTTCCCACGAAGTGATAAACAAATAAAAAGTCATAAACAAAAAGAAAAATGCAGCAGATTCTTTTTCCGGAATCCCCGCAATCGTTCTTGGAAGGAAAGTAGGCATAACGCTAAGAAAAAAACTTGCCACAAGCGCAATAGCGTTGGCCTTCCCAGTGCTCGTAAAAGAATAAAATGCTTTTCTTACAAACAAGAAGAAAGCAATCACAGTAAGCGCAAACATAAAAACCGGGTAATATATTGCCGATTGTGTCACAGTCCACGAAAAAATCCCTGAAAAAATATTATGAAACCATGCAATCATATATGGATGAAGCAGATATTCCCCCGTAGTTTCAAATCCCTTAGGAACATACCTCATCATATCCACAGCAAACAGGCTTCCGTTCTCAACAATATATTTCGCCCATCTCAAAAACAAAAATGGATCCAAATCTGGCCCGAGAGTCCAAGTGCCAGTCGTAACATCTTTCAGCCCAGGAACATTTCTCGTGCGTATCCAAACCGAAATATAAACTATAACTGCCAAAAAAACATAAGTCAGCCATTGCCCTTTCTGCTTTAGAAACTGCAGGATTTTCTGTTTTCTTCGCTCAACAACCGCGTCAGCTGCGCTAGCAGTAACAGCAGAAGAACCTGAATCCAAATCCATATTCGTTAAGGAAAAAAGCCTTATTTAAAACTTATGAACTAGTTATTTAAAAAACAACGGCGTTACAAAAACCTCAAGCAATGCAGCAAGGAAAAGTATTATCACTGACAAAATAATCAAATTTAAAGAGTCCTGCAGAATCTTCCAGAATTTCTCAGTACCGATGTCTCTCTTGATAACTGCGAAAGAAATAATTCCTCCGGCCAGCGCAGCCACAAAATAAGACGCAATTTCAGGAATTCCGTGAACAAAATATCTTAGTAAAGCCAAAGGCAAGACATTTAAGTCTGATCTCGTGAATATTGCAATAGCTGCAGCGATAACACTCGCATTCCACGCTAGAATAAATACAACTCCTGCCCCAAAAAGCAAAGAAAAAACTAAAGTAAATATCAAAACATAAATGTTATTCGCGAAAATCAAAAACATTCTTTCTTTATTAGTCGCAAAGACCGTTGGTCCTGCCTGTTCAGTTGCAGTAAGTGATTCAACGCAGTTTTCATTTCCAGGCTGGTTAATCAGACAGTAAGTCCCAACTTGCTGCTGAAGGCTTTCAGTCGTCGGCAAAAGAATATACCAGAAAGCAAATCCGATAACAAACCCGGCAAAAAGCCACAGAAAAGCCCATATCGCCTTGCGGTGATCTTTAAGCAGATTCAAGCTTCCCGTATTTTCTTGCGCAGATCTGGTCTCCTCAATCCTGAACATATAAAACATAAAAGGTATTGAAAACATAACAGTAAAAGCGACAACGAGAATCCCCGCAGTCTGCCTCAAAATTGGATCATTCTTGAAAATCCACTCAACAAGCAGAATGGAAACACTCGCATAAAACGCCCCGACAAAAAACATTTCCCATGGCTTGCGCTCAGCCTTCATAGGGTTTATCAGCATCTCAAACATAATTCATCACTCCCATCACATCTCATCGTAACTCTAGGTATTAATAAATATTTACCAAACAGAGACTATTCTAAATCTTATAGATTACCAAATAAAATCTTTTCCGAAATGCCTAGCCTTTTAATATTTATCATTATAAAATAAAAATTCATGACTATTTTAATCAACAATGTCAAGAGTAAGAACATTTTTATAATTAATTCAGTTATTATTTATAACATGAATTCATTCTCAAAAATTTGTCGCGATATCAAATCAATTAAAATTCAGGGAGCAATAAATGTCGCGAAAGCCGGCATAAAAGCATATTCATTAAAACCTACAAAAAAAGCAAAAAATTTGCTGATTCACCTAAGACCAACTGAGCCAGCGTTATTCCACGCGCTGAACATAGCAGAAAAAATCTCGCCAGAAAAAGCCTTACAGCATTTTGACAACGCACAAAATGTCATAAATCATTACGTTTTTAATTTCATCCAGTATAAATCTGTAATTTTCACGCACTGCCATTCAAACACATTAGCAAATGCATTAATTCATACGCACAAATCTGGAAAACGGTTTTCAGTAATAAGCACAGAAACCCGCCCGCTTTTTCAGGGCAGAAAAACAGCAAAACAGCTAAGCAAAGCAGGAATAAAAGTCATTCAAATTACCGATTCAGCAGTTCACGAGTTTATAAAAAACACAAATCTCGTTATGATTGGAGCAGATGCAGTTCTTAATTCTGGAGTTATCAATAAAACCGGCAGCACCACAATAGCTGAAATCGCGCACGTGCACAAAAAGCCATTCTACGTAGTAGCAGATTCATGGAAATTCTATCCAAAAAATATCAAAATAGAAAGCCGCCATCCAAAAGAAGTTTGGAATAAAAGCTCTAAAAATCTTAACATCCGTAATCCGTCATTTGAACTAATTCCAAAAAACTACATCACAAAAATAATATCAGAATTCGGAGTTCAAACTCACAATCAATTCATAAAATCAGCCAAGAAGTCTCTCAAGAATTCTGTATCTGCCTAAAAGCAGACTCCAGTTGACTGGAAAGTGAGTCCATTTCAGAAGACAAGTAAACCTTAAGTTCAGAAAGTTTTTTCAATTGTTCATTGATAACTTCTTTAGTCTCTCCAAAATTCTTGCGCACAAAATACCCTGCACCAACATTCACGAAAAAATTATCTTTTCCAGAGAACTGCATCGGCGCAAAAACAGACTTTCCAATTGAAACAATAATCTCCCTGTTTTTCTGTTTTTCCAAAACATCAATCTCTTCATTAAATTGCTTCAGCTCAATAATTTGTTGTTCAACAATTCTGCTCTGTTCCTGCAAAGCCTCATGCTGCGCATTCAACGCCCCAAGCATCTGCATAACTTCCTGATTCATAATCTCACGCATTAAATATCATTTAAAAATCTTCTCTATACTCAGCAAAAGAGAAACAGCCGTTTAATTTAGAAATCTATACAATAATTATTAATAATTTTCAGTATTATTTATATCAGTCAATCTAAAAATATTAATCTATTTTCAATGGACCTTCAGCAGCTTTCTGAATATTATGGAAAAAACAACAAAGAATATGATGTAGGCCCAAATGCCCGACATAAACCCAAGAATTTTAGCAGGTTTATCTGCGAAATAATCTCCAAACCATCTGATTAAAAGAATGAAAGGAATCGTTGTGTAAAGCACAGGTCTCATTGCAATAGGCATAGATTTCATCGCAAGTTCAGCCGACTTCTTAGACAGCTCAAGTGACTTTTGTGGATTGCTGCTTCGGTACAGCTTCATTTCTTCCTGTACAATTTTTTGCTCTTCCTTTATTTGTTTCAGCAGACCTTGGTCAGTAGTATGTTTGTGCAATATTGTCGTTATCAAATTCAAAACAGCAGTGATAATTAAAAGTCCCAGGGTAGCGTTCCAGTCAAGCAAAGCGCCAAGCGAAGGATCAAGCGCCGCGTGCACACCTTCCTTAATAGATGGAAAGCTATCCCAAAAAGTGGCAACTACAATTCCCAGAAGCATCACTAAGAATATAATTCCCATTCCCTTCATTTTTCACCTCTGTATAGGAAAAATGAATGGTTAAAAATATCAATTTTTATCACTTTCATTTTTCACCAAATTTCTTAATTTAACATGAAAATAATGTTTTTAAATTGCACTGCTCTACCTCTCTGATGGAATATTTGTTAATTCTTCTTGTTTTTTTGGTCATAAGTATTTTCTTAGAGCGTAAATATAACATTCACCTCTATCATTCAAAAAAAGAAAGATTTACTACGCCCATTATAATATTTTTAATTGGAACAATTATAGACTATTATGCGACATGGAAAGGGTATTGGATATTTCCTGGAAACGGTTTAATAGGAATAAGAATTTTTGGTTTACCCATAGAAGAATTTCTTTTTTTCCTTATCATGCCTTATTTTGCATTTACAGTCTATAGAATATTTCATAATAAAGTAAAATACTTTAATCATCTAAAATAAAACCATTATCCCATCATTTTTCTCAACGCGGGATGCATATCAAGTGCGTGCTGCTGCGCAATATTTTGATACAATTGATACAAAATCATAACAGCCAAAAGAATCGCTGTTCCAGACGTCAAAGCTCCGAGCAAGTCTGCAAAAGCAGCCAATGCCCCAATAGCAAGACCCCCCATAATTGTTAAAGGAAGAATATACCTGCTCAAAATACTTTCCAAAACTCTCGGATCTTTTCTAAAGCCAGGAAGTTGCAATCCAGAAGAGATAATATTGCGTGCCTGCGAACTCGCGTCCATCCCAGTTGTCTTAACCCAGAAAACAGAAAACAGCATCGAGAAAACTAAATAAAATAGCAAGTGTCCAATTGCTTGAATAACATTGGCTCCAAGCAAACTTCCAGTTAACGCTCCTTGAAGCAAATTAGGAGCAGCTACCCAATACGCAAAACCAGAAATCGGCTGACCATTTTGGAATCCTCCCAAAATAGTTGGATGCCCGAGCCACGTTTCAAGCAAAGTCCCAAACAATTGCAAGTTAGCAATTAAAGCCGCAACCAAAATTACTGGTAGAGTCGAAGAATAAAAGAACTGCAATGGCCACTTTACTCCATATCCTCTTATTCTATCATAACTCAAAGGAATCTCAACTTTTAGGCTTTGCGCCCAAACAACAGATAGAAAAACCAATATCGTTACCAAAATAACTGCTAAAGCAAGCAATGCACCAGTTGGATCGCCGTTAATAACTGATTGTATAATTACTAAAATTCTTCCAGAACAAGGCGTGTTTTCAAAGTCAAGCAGGCAGTTGCCTCCGTCGGCGCCAACAAACTGAAATAACCCTATGAATAATTGCAAGGCGACTCCAGCGACAATAAACAGCGAAACTCCCGAACCAAAACCCCATTTCGCAACAACTTCGTCCATAAACATAATCGCTAACCCCCCGAGAATCAGCTGAAATATTACAATTGATTGATATCCTGGATTAGCTTCAAGCCCCCGCATCAAAACAAAAACGCTCGCCTCAAATATTATGAAAAAGAACGTTCCTAATTTCTGAATTCCTTGAAATAGTTTTTTTCCTTCAGGCGATTTTGTGTCAATGCTCAAAATTCCAGAGCCGACAAGAAGCTGAATAATAATAGACGATGTCACAATAGGTCCAATACCCAAACTAATTATTGATCCAAAATCAGTTCCAAGAATCGTTGACAGGAAATCAAATCTTTCAAGCGCGTTCCTGCTCAAGCCATAAAGCTTGATATTGTACATAACAAAATAAAATCCTAAAATCGTCAAAGTCCATTTCAGTTTCTGGTTAAATCCTAATTTCTTTTCTGCTGGCTTTCGGACTTCAGGCAGTCGTTGAATTATTTGTCTTAGCACCATAAGTATAACATAAAAATCAGGTTTTTAAACATTAACGAAAACAACCATTTAATCAAAATTAAAAATCTCTAAGCTCCCCATACTATAAATCAGAAGCACCAGACTATTAATTAGTATAATTATTAATATATTTGAGAATAAATAAAATATCATGTCAAGAAGTCTTCTCTAAAACTCCATACTTAAGTATGGAGTTGACTTCTTGAGCATCCAAAAATCGAGCACCAATCAAACCACACTTTTTAAGGTGTGGTGGTGCATCGATTTTTTGATTTGGATTAACAACCACATCAATAAAGATTTAATAATGATTAAGTCATTTAACAATAATGGATAAAAAAGATAAAAACCTTTTTTCAGACGGAAAATCTGTTTATAGCGGCGCAGTTGTTTTAGGGCTCAATGACGCCTTAGTTGAATTGAGCGGCGCGCTCGTCGGTCTGACAATCGCATTAAGCAACTCAAAACTCATTGCAACCGTCGGCTTAATCACCGGTTTTGCAGCCGCACTCTCAATGGCGGCATCAGAATATCTGTCAGCTAAAGAGGACCGAAAGCGAAAACCATTAACAGCTGCAACTTACACAGGAATAGCCTATATTCTTGCAGTCATACTTTTAGTCGCGCCTTATTTCGTTTTCGCAAACACATACTTAGCGATGGCAATAATGTTCTTAATCGTTATCTGCATCATTGCAGTCTACACAAAATACGATTCAAAAATTAGAAACGAAAGCTTCAGAAAGAAATTCACAGAAATGCTTTTCATCTCGCTTGGAGTCGCGATAATTAGCTTTGCCTTCGGGACTTTAATCAGAAATCTCTCAGCTTAGTTCTTCCCAATAATAATCTCTCCACCATGCTTCTTCACGCTTTCAACAGCGCCGGCAGAAGCAGCTCCGGCGTGAATCTTTAATTTCAACGGCAAAGAAAGTTCTCCGATTATTTTGTGATTTTTCAAATTCATTTCCAAAACTCCATTATGCTCTTTTGCAATTCCTTTCTTCACAAAACTTTCAATAGATATTCTCTCTAAATTAATCGCTGAAAGTTTAACAGCCCTAAAGCGCATGCGCGTTTGTCTTTTGCCGAAATATTCCTCGTCAAGTGTCTTCTTCAAAATAAGTGTCTTGCGTTGATCTCCTCGTTTTCCAGTCCCAGCCATTCCGAATCCTCCTCGGTGCCCGCTTCCACGTGCTTTCTTCTTGCCGCCGCGCCCATGAGTGTGACTACCGCGAAATCTTCCAGACTTCTTCCGTCTCTTCAGTTTCAATCCCATTAGTCATCCCCCCATTCTCTGCTGCGTATTTCTTCCATCAAATTATCATCAGCAAGTTCAGCAAGCTCTTCTTCGTCTGCCTCAACAAATCTATCTTCATCACCACATCGCAAGCACTCGTTCGGAGGCAGCTTGCCGTATGCAATCGCTCCGCAGCCACATTCCCACGCAACATTTGACTTACTCATAGCATCCTCTCCAGCAATTTATTAATATTCTCTTTGTTGTCTCCCAAAACACCTTTTCCGACGCCAAAATGCTTTTTGCTCTCAATTCCGCCTCTCGGAGGATGCAGTCTGAAAAACGGTTTCAAGCCCAATTCCTGAATAGGTTTCTTGTCAAGTCCAATAATAATTGATTTAGCGTCTATCTTTTTAGAATTTAATCCCTCGCCGCGCAGAGTGATCAGTTTCGCAAGATTTTCATCACTTATTTTTCCGAATGCAATAAAATCACGCAATTTCTTTAGCAGTTTAATATTTTCAATGGTTTCATGCATCAGCACAGCAGAATATTTGCGCCGCAATCTCATATTAAAAAGCGCAGCTTGAATTTTATCCGGAACTTCAACCATCCCCGAAATTCTAATCACTATTAACATTATTGCATGCCTCCAGTTTTATCGAGTGCAGCAATGCACGCCTTAGCAGCGTTTATCGTTGTTCTTACTTGCCCTTTAGTTGAAGAATATATATCGCGTATTCCAGCCAGTCTTAAAATTTTTTTGCATTCGTCACCAATAACCAAGCCAGTACCTTGCGGAGCAGGAATAAGTTTGATTCTCACGCTTCCACATCTTCCTTCAACAGAAAATGGAATGCTATGTGGTTCACTGCAAGCACAGTCAAAATGCCCGCAGCCTCGGATAACTTTTATTATATTGAGTTTGGCGCTTCTTTTCGCCTTTTCGCGCGAAGGCAAAGTCTCTTTGGATTTACCAAGACCTATTCCCACATGTCCGTTTCTATCTCCCACAACAGCCATCGAAGAGAAAGTGAGCACATTTCCTTCCATAGTCTTTTTCTGGGTCTGCCTCCATGCCCTTCTTTTCCCGCCACCAAACTTTCCTTTTGATTGCCCGACAAGAAGCAAGTCACCCTCAACACCTATCAGACTATCCACAATCTCCGGCTCAAGTATCTTTCTTCTGCCTGCCAAAATCTCGTCTATATCTTTGATTTTCTTGCTTTTGACTTCTTTTCCAAGTTGTGTTTTTGGAGTCCAAGAACCAGTATCAGCGCGCTCAGCAGGTTCAGGCGCAGTTTCAACTATCTTAACTTCTACATTATTATCTTTTTCAATTTCTTTAGGTTCATTCATTTCAGCCAAGTTTCTCCTTTAGTTGATTAATAAGTTTTGCCGTTTCAGATTTTTTAGAGAGCATTTTATCGTCTGGAAGCACATCTTCACTGCACAAGATTTCAAAACCCCCATCTTTCAATCCCCTTACAAAAGCATAAGCTCTTGATTTTGCGACGTGGCGTAAAAGTCCTATGTCTAAAATACCTTCTTTAATTTCCTTTGATTTTTTGGCGAGCATGTATCCCATCAAGTAAGCCGCCGGTAGACTCTTTAAGCTTCCGGAAAGATTCTTAGGCCAGCCATTGGACAATAAATCTCTAGTGCTCGCACCAATAACAACTTTATCTTGTGCAATTTCAGACACGACTATTTGTCCAAGCAAATAGCGATTGCTTTTTCTGAAAACAACTCGCGGCTTCTCGCTCTTCAGTAGTTGCATCCTCGCCTTATAATCTGTCCTGCCTTCGTGACGCCTTTTCCTTACAGTCTTACGTACGCCTTGCATTTTACTTTCGCTCCTTAACCATAAAGGCTATTTTTTCTTTAATATGTGATTTAGTTCTGAACTTTTTACCGCGAATTTCTTTTCTAAGCGCCAAGAATTCTTCGCGGGTGATTTTACCCTGTTTTCTCAACTCTTGGGCATACGCGCGCATCTTCCGCGTGATTCTAATATATTCCTTCTTGCGCTGGTTAGGGCGCATCTTGATGCTACCAGCTCGTCTCCTTCTTCTGCCAGTGTTTGCTTTTCTGCCCTTAACCTCTCGGACATAAATCGCTTTGTCAGCAGATAAATCACGAATATCTTGCTTAGTTATTGCTTCTTTTATCTCGTCAAGTCGCTGCGTATTAAATAGTACTCTTCCAACACCAACCCCCAAAACCCGCGCTGCAAGCGCACGTTTTTTACTTAGATCCATGCTGGCCTCCGCTCATTTTCACATTTAATATTTCCAAGTTCATTTCATTTGCCTTTTTGATAATTTCAATTTTCTTTTTCGTACCGAGAGTTCTTGCAATTATCATAATATTATTTTTATTCGCGCCAGCTAAATCCTTCATACTTCTTACGAGTAAAGGTATTTTGTTTTTTATTTTGCCAGTCTCACTCAACGGTTTTTTGAATCCTATGCGCGGAGACTTAGTGTATCCATATCTATTTTTGCGGATTTTATTATGTCTTCCGACGGCAGCGCGCCATCTCTGCAGCTTAGGTCTTTTCCGTCCCATGCGGCTGTACTTCAAAGTGCTTCTTCTGACAAACCTTTTCATAGAATGACCTCCGGTTTTTTAGTTATGAAAATGCCGTCTTGGAAAATACGTCTGTCTTTTTTTGTAACGCGGGCTGCTTTTTCAATATTTGCAGCAGTCTGCCCAGCTTTTTCAATATCAGCAGAAGATATCAAGACCTTGCTTCCTTCAATTTTAACATTGACTCCTTCAATAATTTCAGCGCTTCTTGAAACTTTCTCCCCGAGAAAATTATTTATCAAGAATTTGTTCCCATCAACTTTTACAGTCATCGGAAAATGTACATTGCATATTTCCAGTTCATAGGAAAATGGTTCTTTCAGTCCGAGGAGTATATTTTTCAGATGTGCAACCTGTGTATGTATATTAGCTATATCTTTTTTGTTCGAATTAGCACATTCTAATACAATTTCACTCCCAGAAATTGAAACAAAAATGCTTTGTTGAAATATTTTTCTTGAAATTGAAGTATTTCCTCTGTTGCAAGTTATCATTTTGCCTTCTGCTTTACAGGAAATCCCATCAGGAATAGCGACTTTAATGTCATATTTTTTTCTCATTTTAATAAAAGTATGCGACAACGCTTCCTCCAACGCGTTTATCCAAAGCAGTCTGGTGTGTCATCAATCCAGAGCTAGTTGATAAAATAATAATACCCATACTTCGTGCCGGCAAATATCTTCGGACATATCTATCAATATCATTAACTTTCACAACATATCTTGGCTTCACAGCCTTGCACGCATGCAGTTTTCCAAATTCTACAACAAACCCTTCAGGCGTATTTTGATAGTTTTCAATATATCCTTTCAATTTTCCGATAGCAAGAATATTTGTCAGGAATTTAGAGTGGTGCTTTAAAACGATTCGGCTCTTGCCAGATATTTTTGCATTCATAATGCAGTTCAATCCATCGGCAACAACATCTTGGCTCATATTATTAGCTATATTTATTGAATCCGATTTCCTCCGCAATTTCTCGGAAACAATGCCTGCACAAGTGCAAGTTGTATTGGTTTAGGTGCGCGCCGAATCTTCCACATCTCTTGCATTTCTGCATCGCAATGCCAGAAGTTCTTTCCTTCGGTTTGTTGAATTTCAAAAATTTCTTTGCAATAACCGGCTTATTTCTTAGCTGCCTCAAAATCTTGTTCCAGTCGCTTGCCGTCATTCTTCAATAACCTCCGTATTAAAATTTTTTCTCATGAATTCAATTATCTCTTCCCGCGTAACGTGCTGTTTTTTAGGTATGTGTCCTGTTTTTATCTTTCTTTTCTTCACTCGCACGCCAGCCCTCTCAAAAACAACTGCGACATTAAATCCTCGGACTCCGATATCTCTGATGTATTTCATTTCAGGTATGTTGATATACTCTGGAATTCCAAATGAAAAATTATTTTGATCTATTTTTCTGATGTTTAATTTATTGTCAACAGCCCCAAGAAGCCTTCGCAGAATTTCCATAGCCTCATTTCCCCGCAATGTAACACTAGTCCCAAGTTCCATTTTTGGCTTGACACCAAAGGCCGGTATTCTCATTCTCGATCCAGACTTGTTTATCTGGGCTTTTTTCTGCGTTATTATTTCAAGCAGTTTTTTAGCTTTTTCAAGCTCTTTATCAACAGCTCCCGCGCTTAGCACAACTCGCGATATCTTAGGTTCGCGCAGAACATTCTCACTCATCGGACAATTATTTGCGCTTTGTCAAGCACAACTTCCTCCTTTTTGTCATGCAATTTAATAGCTACATTATTTCCATTTATGGCAGTGATTGATCCACTCCCCCCAATATTGCTTCCAGAAATCACAAACACATTTTTATCTTTTTCAATTGCAATATGTTTTTTTATTTTATTTTCAAAGTCCATAACTAATGTGTCTCCGACATTTATTTTATTTTTTGAAATTATATTTGTTCCGTCGTGCAAGTTATATTGCATCTCCCCTTCGCGCACGAGAGTCTTACCAATAACTTTGGTAAGTCGTATTGCATCACTCGTTTCTTCAAATTCAAATCTGCCCGTTGGCTTTACAATCATTTTGTAAGTCTTGTCAGCGTGAAAAATTCCGAAAATCGGAATAGGTTGGTGAATGTCATGCACAGTTTTCCCATTTATCTTAAGCATTTTATCATGAACCATTTGCTTTACTTCTTTAGTTGTAGCGGCAAGGTTAAGCATATCTCTGACAGCAACAACAACTGGAACAGCTGATTTTGAAAATCGCATAGCGCACGCTACATATTTGCTCCCTTTCCTCGCAAGAGGAATTCCTCTGATAATATTACTTCTTGTTTTGTGCATCTTTTGCTTCTCCTGAATATAATCTTCTTTTGTCGTCGGTCTTTAAGGTTGTTATTTGCAGTTTGCTAGGGTCAATGTAAACATTGAGTTTGCTCCCGTCAATTTTCTTTCGTGTTATTCCTTCAACAGTTACTCGTGTTTTCTTCAAGTAGACCTTCGCAACTTTTCCTTTTTTCTTTGCAAAAGCCCCGCGCATTACCAAAACTTCATCGCCAACCCGAACAGGCAAGCTTCTAGTCTTATATTTAGTGCGCAATTCCTTCGAAAGAGGTGCGCTTAAAAACTTATGCTTTATGTGCAACGGCGCTTCATATCTATATTTGCGTTGCTTCCGCGGCTGCGAACTTCCGATCCACGCCGTAGAAAATTGAGATTTCATGTTAATTGTTTTGAATCCTCCTTAAGCTTACAATTTTAGAAGTTCTTCTAACAAGTCTTTCATCACAATCTGTTAATTCCGCATTAGTCGCGCCTCTTCTCTGAAGAATACCCCTATGAACTCTATAAGCTGCCATAGTTATATCAACTTCAGATGGATTTCTGGCTAAAGTATCTGCAGTTCTCTCAACAACCCATTCAATATATTTATCATTCGGCATTTTTACATCAACAGTTATTTCTAAATAATCTTCGCTCATAGTACAAACTGTGCAATCTTTGCGACTGCTTTCCACCTTTCAAATACTTCCTTCGAAATCGGGCCTTTAATTTGTGTGCCTTTAGGATTTCCTTTTTCATCTTTCAGCAAAGCAACAGCATTGTCTTCAAACATTACTCTCTCGCCAGTATTCCGAAGATAAGGCTTTTTTTGCCGAATTACAACCGCATCAAAAACTTGTCCCTTCATGTCTGGCTTACCTGCGCGAACAGAAACCTTTACCATATCAGCCATCTTGACATACTGTTGCGTTCCTTTAGCCGCCTTTCCTTTTTTGACGCCGACAATTCTCACAAGTCTCGCGCCGCTGTTATCACTCGCAACAACTAAGCTTCCCAAATTCAATCCTCGCGTCACGCGCGCAGGTAACGCTTTCATTTCTTATCCTCTGCGTTAACTTTCCTCACAACTTCAACAACAACAGAATGCACAAGCTTGCTCAACGGCCTGCACTCTTGCACTTTTACATAATCTCCAACATTAACTTCAACACCGGCAGGAATGCGAGAATGCAGTCGTGTTTTTTTGCGCATGAATCGCTCATACTTATGAACTTTAACGGTTCGCTCAAATTCAACAACTGCGCGATTCTCAAATTTTTTGACAACATTTCCATAAAATACTCTTCCTCTAGTCCCAACTAATTTTTTCTTTGCTGAATCCTTCTGTACTTCTGTTTCTTTCTTTGTCATTTTTCCTCTACCTCTTTGCGCAATCTCAATCTTCAATTGAGTCGTTGGAAAATCCGAGCTTCACAAGAACACGTCGCACGTGCTTTTTGTGGTCGCCCTGCAGTTCAATCGTGCTGTCACGGATTGTTCCGCCGCACGCGAGCCTTTCCTTGAGGGACTTGGCAGTTGCCTTGATGTCAATGCTTTTGTCAAAGCCCGACACCAACGTGGTAACCTTCCCGTAACGACGTTTTTCAGTCGTCACCTTTATCTTCTGCTCACTTTTCGCGAGATCTTCCCACGCTATTGCGTTAACAGGTAAACCGGTTTTTGGATCTATTTCCATAGGTTATTTCTGTTTCACCGCCTTCTGTGCTTTCGCATCAGCAGCGCTGAATGTTAGTAGGCGCGCAATAGCCCTTTTAATCTCTTTGGTATTCGCGCGGGATTTATTAGCAGTAACGTGTGCCTTGACAAATTCCATTCTTAATTCCTTCAATTTTTCTTCACGTGTCTTCGCATCCATTTTTGCAGCGTCCTTTGCTTTAAGTATAGCCATTATTTTTCACCCACCGTTTTATTTTTAAGTTTTTTCTTTACAGTTTCGTTTG
>JBBTAH010000106.1:0-1008 GCA_038044285.1 Nanobdellota archaeon
ACTGAGACATCTGTTATTGGAAACTCCACACTTTAGTGTGGAGAGGACGTCATTTCTTCGCTATTCTCCACAATAACTCAAACTGTTTTCTATAAGATTCTGCAACGCCTTTATTTCTGATAATAATTAAATAATCTGGGTTTCCCCATACAATGATTTGAACGTTATCTCCATAAATCTGTAACGGGTTTTGGTTAAAGAATTTTTCTTCTATTCTTCTGTATTTTGAGGTTCCTTGTTGAAAGATTCCTCTCGTCCCTTCTTTGATAATTACTCTTTCTTTAATCTTGTAATTCAGCATATCTCTTTCATATTGGTTACAGACTGTTTCCTGCTCTGCCAAAGGAACTGATTCATCAACTGCTGTGCAAAGTACTTCTCCTCCCTTTTCTTTCAGAGTATTGATAATATCTCTTAGAGCAATTCTTGTTACGTTTTTTCCTTTGTATGTTTCAACTACAAGAGGCTGTTTTGAAGATTCGCCCATTTGAACTAATTCTGGAAGAATTTGTTTGTAGTTTTCTGTTTTTTCATTAAGAAATTCAAGGATTAATTTAGGATCAATCGCTTTAAACAGCTTGGTTTTTTTATCAGTTACTAAGCTGACAAAACCTTTTTCAGCAAGTCTTTTCAGTGAGTCATAAGTTACCTGTCTATACAAACCAGCTTTTTCTGCTAGTTCATAAGCGGACATTTGACCACCAGAGAGCAAAGCTACATAGACCTCTGCCTCATACTCTGTGAGTCCAATTTCTTTCAAAATGTCTTTATTCATATTAGTATGATATCATACGAATTAAGTTTATATAAGTATATGTAATCACTTATGTATGATAAATCAGAATACAAATTCAAAGGAAATAGACAGAAGTTCTGCTTTTAGTGGAACTTCTGGAAATATTGACGAACAAAGATTTAGTCAATTACTTAAGAAAACTTGGGTTCATGAAAAAGCCGCAAGAAAATTTTTAACGAAGACAAATATTAGAAATGGTCTTGAAGGAGCAT
>JBBTAH010000107.1:0-654 GCA_038044285.1 Nanobdellota archaeon
TTACCATAACTTTTTTATTTTTAGATATTTCTTTAACAATTTTATCTAATTTATCAGCAAGTTCTTTCTTCATACATCCACTATAAAATCAGAATAAATAAACCTTACTGAAATAGGGCGGATGTATTTTGGAGTTTTAAAGCAGGCGTTGAAAGAAGAATCAGAAAGAGCCGCTGTCAGACAACACTAATTTTTATAAATTTAATAATAATTCATATGATTTGTTTATGGTAATTATTGTAAAAAATTAAGATAACCTTGTATTTCTAAAATATTAATTCTCAAAACTTCTTATCTTACTGCCCATTAATTTTTCCAGTGTTCTATAAAATCTTTCATTTGCAATTCTTACTCTAATACCCTGCTCTTCAAGGTTTTTTATTCTTGAAAATGTTTTCTTAGATGGCTTATCAACTAATAAATAAGCAACATTGTTTCCTCTTTTTGAAGTTGTCAGAAAATAAATGGGTTGTTTGTTTCTATGGTTTATAACATTTCTATTAGTAGCAAAATACATAGTTTCATAATCTCTGCCAGTGTGCATAATAGCTCTCTCTATATTTGCTTCTATGGTAGATGCAGTATATCTGTCTAAATCTTCATGATGAGCAGGATTAAATTCAATATAACTTTTTCTTGCTTTTCTCACTGCTT
>JBBTAH010000107.1:754-17457 GCA_038044285.1 Nanobdellota archaeon
CAGCATGTCTCTTCCTAAAATCTTCATCTTCCCAATTCTTTCTCACTGCTTCAGCATTTCTCTTCCTAAAATCTTCATCTTTCCATCTTTCTCCTAACATCTCTCTCACTGCTTCAGCATTTCTCTTCCTAAACTCTCCATCTTCCCAATTCTTTCTCGTTGCTTCAGCATGTCTCTTCCTAAAATCTTCATCT
The DNA here is from genome assembly GCA_038044285.1 of Nanobdellota archaeon. Classification (GTDB taxonomy): domain Archaea; phylum Nanobdellota; class Nanobdellia; order Pacearchaeales; family GW2011-AR1; genus SICU01. Next base: position 949 of record JBBTAH010000107.1, read on the forward strand.
TCCCAATTCTTTCTCACTGCTTCAGCCTGCGGGCGTATTGGTAAATAGTATTCTTTGAATAGTTTTCTAAGAGTCACGTAGTTTATCTCTGTTTCTCTTGCTATTTCTAAAATTGATTTTTTATTTTGATAATGCTGTTTTGCTAAATAATCTATAGCTGAAGTGAACTTTTCTGCATGAGCATTTCTGTAGTTTACTAATTTATCTATTACTCTTTGCTGGAAATTTGCTTCTAATAGTTTATCTGTGTTTGTTCCTCTAAGGAATTGTTTTTTTCTTTTTATCGGCTCTTTAGGTGTTTCAATTCCTAGGTATTCTTTTAATATTTCTGATTGGTTATTTGTTATGGCTAAAAGTCTTGAGAAACCTGCTCTTTGTAACTCCTGTGCTGATGCCCTTGGATGCTCTGTTAGGTATTGCTCTGCTCTCTCAAACTGCCTTGGGGCTTGAGCTAAATAACCATGCAGGCTTTCAAATATTGCTTCTCTTTCTTGATTTGAATAATTGGCTTTTTGCATGAAAATTCTGAAAGAACAGAGTTTAAAAAAGTATGTTTTAGGCAATTAGAATACCAAATTGGAAACAATTATAACCTATAATAAATTAAATTAAAAATGAAAAAACTATATTGGTTTATTATTGGAATAATCTTTCTGATTTTAATTCTGATAATATTTGGAAGCAAAGAAAAAGAGCCCCCTTCGCAAAATCAAATGGATAAATGGGCACAAGCATTAGAAACTCATACATTACAAATAGCACAAGGGTGGAGCGAGCCAGTAGTTCTTGAAGTAAGTGATGGCAATTGGGGAGACAGCATTACTGTAAGTCCAGACGGAAACACAATATATTTCATGTGGTATCCAGGAGATTTACTTACAGATCAAGTGCTTAGTGGACAGCCAAAGGATCCATACGAATACAATGCAGACATTTACAAAAGCGAAAAGCCATTCAAAACAAAACAAAAAGATAATCGCTACTATTTTGTTGAAAATCCATGGTCAGCTGCAGGCCCAATGGTTGACTCCGAAGGCAATATTTTTTACTTTTCCAATCGCTTTGGAGGAGTCGACGACCAATACGATAACGATATTTACAAAAACAGTGAACGTCTAGCATTTAATAATAATGATAATCATGAAAATCCTCATTACTGCAAGACATTGGATGAACTTTGGATGACTACTAGTGAAGACAAAGAAATACTTGTCCTAAAAAATGCCATGGCCAATGGATTTGACGGAGTGCCTCAACTTGCTCCTCCTCCAATAAATGTTCTTAATTCAAAATCAACTATGCCGTGGCTTTCAGATGACTGCAACACATTGTATTTTGTAACAACTAGGTTCGATCCTGAAAAATGGCGTCTCGCCATAGTTAAATCAGAACGTCTCGGAGAAAATCAATGGAGCGAGCCAGAATTAGTAATTTCAGGTGCAAAATTAAGCGTAGGTGAAGTAACCCTAACTAAAGATGAGAAACAATTATTTTTTGAACAGGTTCTTGAAAGGCAAAAAGAAGATGGCACAAAAGAATACACCACTCAATTCTACTATATTGAAAAATTACAATAGTTTATTAATTATTGAATTGTAAGATTATATGAAAAAAAGATATTGGTTCCTAATAGCAGCCGTTGTCGTTATTTTATTAATTATAATCTTATCAGGCGATAAAAAACCAACAACCACAACAACAAATATTAATTGGGAAACAGCGCGTGCACAAGACATACCAACAATAAGAGAATCTGGTTGGAGTACTCCTCAATTAGTTGCAGTCAGCAGCCCTGATTGGGAAGACAGCGCATATATTTATCCCGATGGCCAGACCATATCATTTGATTACTATCCTGGCGATCTTATTACCTCTGTAGCAAACGGCCAGTTTACTGACGATTTAGATAGTTACATAAGCGTATTTCCATTTACGATAAAAACAAAAGACACGCGCTTCTACCTTGCAGAAGACATATGGTCAGAAGCAGGAGTCATGATGGACGGCAATGATGTTTACTACAGCTCTAATCGTAATCTGAACTGGGCAAATGATAGAAAATCAGATCAGAATATTTATCTTAATAATCAAAAACTTGCATTTAATGATTTAATTGCAGATAGCAACTGGGGAAACCCACACTACTGTGCAGCCAAAGACGAATTATGGTTTGATGAAAACGATGAAGATATGTGGTTACTAAAAGATGCAAAATCAAATAATTTCGAAGGTACACCCGAGCCAGCTCCAGCACCTTTGCAAGTAGATAGTTATGCAAATTTCCAACCATTCTTAACGCAAGATTGTAACACGATGTACTTTTCAACTAACAGAGGAGATATTCCGGGAATTGTTGGGCCCGCAATTTACAAATCAACCAGAAATCCAGACAACACTTGGACAACTCCTATTTTAGTAATTCATAGCAAAATTGGTGTTGGCGAACCAACTTTAACAGCTGACGGCTCTCGCCTATTTTTCGTCCAGCTCTTCCAAGACCCAGATACAGACGCTTACAATTCAGATATTTTCTATATTGAAAGAAGTTAACTAGTCAAGTACACTAAATCTCAAAGAAATATAGACTGCAATAGAGATAATTATCACTTCAATTATAGAAATAATTAATCCAGCAATAGCTAATTTAGTTTTTACTTTTTTAAGTTGGATAATGCACAATATAGAAGCAATGAAAGGGAACAAGAAAACAATTATTGCATAGAAAAATCCCCATATATCTTCTATAAAATTGTTAGAGATGTTAAGATATTGATACAAGATAAGAATACAATAATGACCAATCCAGATTATAGAAGCCCAAAATCCCAAGATACCTAATTTATTATTTTCCTTCTGCATTCCTCACAACCCTCTCAACAGCATTAACAATCTTCTGCACCGACGGCAAATAATAATCTTCATATAATCTTAAAGGCACAATCGTATCAAATCCAGTAACTCTTTCAATTGGCGCTTCTAAAGAATAAAGAGCTTTATCATTTATGCGCGCAATAATCTCAGCTGCAAGACCTAAAGTCCGAGGAGCTTCTTGCACAATCACGCACTTTCCAGTCTTGCGCACAGAATTAATTATGGTTTCAGTATCCAATGGAGAAAGAGTGCGCAAGTCAATCAATTCAACAGAAATCCCATTTAATTTAGCAATTGCCTCACGAGCAGTTTTAACCCAAGCACCATAGGCAATCAAAGTAACATCAGTTCCTTCTTGAATTACATTTGCCTTTCCCAACGGAATAGCATAATCTCCGTCAGGAACTTCTTCTTTAATCGCGCGATAAATTTTCTTCGGCTCAAAAAACACAACAGGATCAGGATCCCTAATCGCAGAAATTAAAAGTCCCTTGGCGTCGTAAGGTCCGGAAGGCATAACAACTTTCAAGCCAGGAGTATGAATAAAATAAGTTTCAGGCGAATCACTATGATGCTCCAACGCTTTAATTCCTCCGCCAATCGGGCAGCGCACAACAAGCGGTACGGAAAAACGACCGCGCGAACGATTGCGAATGCGCGACGCATGCGACACAAGTTGGTCAACAGCAGGAAAAATAAATCCCTCAAATTGTATTTCACAAATCGGCTTTAGGCCAGCAACAGCCATTCCAATAGATGTCCCAACAATTCCGCTTTCAGCAAGAGGAGAATCAATAACTCGCGAATTGCCAAATTCCTTCGCAAGACCTTCAGTAACTCTGAAAACCCCTCCGTCTTCTCCAATATCTTCGCCAATCAGCACAACTTTTTTATCGCGCTTCATTTCCAATCTCAAAGCATCATTCAGCGCATCAACCATATTTTTAACACTCATGCCACTGCCTCAAAAACCGGCCGTTCAACAAAGCTAGTATATCCGAAATTTTTTGTGAAGGCCTTCCTAACAGCATCATAAACTTCAGTAGGCGCAATAGACCTACCAAGTTCTTGCTCAACAGTCCATAAATTTACTTCATCTGGCCGATATCCACATTGGTTAACTAATTCATTTATTTTAACGCTGCCAGCATCAACATAAATTACAAATCCATGATAAGCAACATCGCCGCTTACTTTAATCCCTTTGGAACCCATTTTCAATGTCTTGCCATCGCGAGTAAGCCAAACATCGCGGCGCTCATTTCTGTCTCTGAATTGTTGCTGATCACTAACTTTAATTTCTTTAATACCTAGATTATGCAAAGAATCGAAAAGCACTCCATAAATTCTTGATTTATACGCAATGATATCAATTGAAGGTCTTCCAGTAATTGCCGAGTGCTTGACAATCGGATAAAAAACATACTGCCCTGGAGCAAACGCCGTCGCTCCGCCTCCGCGGTCGGATTGATAAAATGCAATGCCTTCATCAGATAAATATCTCAACACATTTTCATGCTCAGTAGAGCCATACCTATCGCGCACACGCGCAAGCAGCAAATCGCTAAATTGATTGTCTCTTTGCGAGTGACCAAAATTAACAATAAGAGGATGCTGGACAGCAATGATAGTATCTCTAACCGCCTCTCTTCTGCGAAGTTTAACAAAGGTATCTTGGAGTTTTATAACTTTTTCATATGGTTGCACACCCAAATCAATCCAATTCACAGTTTTGTCTTCCAAAGTCACGCTTCCTCCAATTCCCCGACAACTCCCGCTTTTTCAGCAGCGTGTTCAGAAAGTCCGGCGCGCCCAGCAATTTCGTTTTCCGCAGCAGCAATAGAACGCTGCTCTTCAAGTTCAGCAGTCCTCTCAGAATATAAATAATCAAACATTTCTGTAGGTTTCTGTGGTGTCATGCTCTCTGCAACTCGCACCTCGCGCTCAATCAACTGCTCACAATCAACTTTAATCTTTTGAATCGTGACAGGATTCAAAATCTTTTCCTTAAGTAAATAATTCTCAAATCTTGGCAACGGGTCTTTAGCCTCCCAAGCGCGAACCTCTTCTTCAGACCGGTATTTTTTAGCATCGTCTGAAGTTGTATGATCAGCCAAACGATAAGTAAAACATTCAATCAGCGTCGGCCCATCGCCGTTGCGAGCGCGCTTCAAAGCATCAATAGTCGCCTTGTAAACAGCAAACACATCATTTCCATCAATTTGAATTCCCGGAAATCCGTAAGCAATCGCCTTCTGCGCAATAGTAGAAGAAGCAGTCTGCTCTTTCACAGGAACAGAAATCGCCCATTGATTATTCTCGCAAATAAAAACACAGGGTGCTTTGAAAACTCCCGCAAAATTCATGGCCCCGTGGAAATCTCCTTCTGAAGTCGCGCCATCGCCAAAATACGCAATTGCTGCGCTTTTCAAACCCTGATGATTGAACGCCATCGCAGCTCCGACAGCGTGAGGCAAATGAGCTCCAACAGTAATTGAAACAGGCAAAATATTTACTCCTTTAGGAATCTGCATTCCTCTTTCATCGCCAGCCCAATATTGAAAAAGCATATGTGCAGGCATTCCACGAATCATAAAAATTCCATTTTCGCGAAAAGCAGGAAAAACCCAATCTTCTTTTCCAAGAGCAAAAGCGCTTCCAATTTGGCACGCCTCCTGCCCTCGCATTGGCGCGTAAGTCCCAAGGCGCCCCTGCCTTTGCAATTTTAACGCCTTGTCATCAAAGGCGCGCGTCAGCACCATCGCTTTGTACATTTCAAGCAAAATATTTTTAGAAATATCTGGGATTAATTTAGTGTCGCACTTTCCAAATTCGTCAATAATTTGTAGGTAAGGCACCTCAAATTTTTCAATAATCTTGAAACTCATCATTCCTCTTTAAAATCAACCGGGTAAACTTTATAAATATTGACGAACCGCCTCGCTCATGACAAGAAACATAAATTATACTTTCGCCCGCCAGCCAAGCGACGCACTTCCTCCACGATTTGACTGGCTGTCAGCAAGACTAGAATCAATAGAAATTTATGGCGCAATGCTATCTCATCCAAATTCAGACTGGAATCGCATTATTCTTACTCTCGGAGAAAACATAATAAACCAAAGAAATTTAGAAAGAATATTCAAAGAAGCAGGCTACGAATTAATTATTTTCCCAAAGCCCATTTCTTTAAATTCTCGTAAGACGTAGAGCCGCATATGAATTTCTTTGAAACATCATTATAAAAAAACGGAACACCGCCGCAGCGTCCTTTATCAGTTTCCTGAAGTTTCTTGGCGTTTTTAGAATTGTGCCAAGTTTCCATGCGCGTCACTTTAACTTTCTCCTCTTTTTCAAGCCTCTCAACAAGCGGCACCATCTCATGGCAGTGTACGCATTCAGTCCCATAAAACATAAACAAAGTCATTTATCTCCTGCTGCCACTCGTCGGCTGTTTAATATTATATCTGCTTCTTGAAGGTTCATAGTCCATCCTACTAATTTTCCCAGACACATATGCTCCAGAATTTCCGTCAAATCTAGGCCTCTCGTGACCATCAGGCATAGTATCACGAGCCCTCTGCGCAAGAATAACTAAAGCCAGCGCATCCAAAGAGAAACTCCCGAAAGTATCCAAATAACCTCTTTCCATGTACTCTAAAACACAAGACACTTTTTAAATATTTCAGTGTCAAAACATATTTAATCTCTTCATCCTTTATAAAACAATGAAACAGGAAGTGCTATCAGCCTACGAGTCAGAAAAATTCATAAGCAAGCACGTCGCAGTCCCAGAAAGCCAGTTAGTTCGCAAATTTTCAGAAATCTCTATAAAAACCCCGCTTGTGCTAAAAATAATCTCTCAGCAGGCAATTCACAAATCAGATTTGGGATTAATAAAAATAATTCATAATAAAAATGAAATTGAACCAAGTTTTAACGAGCTAATCACAACAGCAAGAAAAAACAAGCTGAAAATAGATGGAATTTTGGTTCAGAAATTTGTTGAAGGCCAGCAGTTCATTATTTGTCTGAAAAAAGACAATATTTTTGGCCACGTAATTCTTTTTGGTTTGGGCGGAATCTTCACAGAGCTTCTAGACGATATTTCAATAAGAAAATGCCCCATAACTCAAGCAGACGCGCAGGAAATGCTAAACGAGCTCAAATCAGCAAAACTATTTCATGGATTTAGAAATATAAAATTAAACACGCAGCTGCTAAAAGAAACATTAGTGGCAGTGTCAAAAATCCCGCAAAAGCACAGGGAAATTAAGGAATTAGATATTAATCCATTAATATTAAATGCAAAAGAAGGCAAAGCCGTAGATGCCAGAATTGTTCTGGAAAAATATTAGTATCCCCCGCCAAGATAAACTGTTTTTATTTTTTTATTTTTCAATATTTCTTTTCCTCCGGACAAGGCAACTAGACCATCTTCAAGAACATATGTTCGGTCAGCAAGCTCTATCGCTTTTTTAGCATTCTGTTCAACAATCAGTATGCTGATTCCGTGCCAATCCCTTAGCTCTTTTATTTTATCAAAAATCTCTTTCTGTATTTTAGGAGCCAGCCCCAGCGACGGCTCATCAAATAATATCATCTTAGGTTTCAACAGCAAAGCTCTTGCCAGTGCAAGCATCTGTCTTTCACCCCCGCTCAATGTAAACGCTCTGTCATTTCGGCGTTTTCTTAAAAAAGGAAACAATCTGTAAATTGACTCGATCTGTTTGTTAATTTCGTCATAAAGTACAAGCCCGGCGCCAATCTCCAAGTTTTCTCTGACAGTCAAATTGCCGAATATAATCCTGCCCTGCGGTACATAAACAATTCCTTTCTTAATCAACTCATGAGTTCCCAATCCTAAGATAGAATCTCCTTCAAATATTATATCTCCTTCATTAATTTGCACAAGCGCAAAAATGCTCTTGATCACGGTGCTTTTTCCGGCCCCATTAGGTCCAACAACAGCTACTATTTCTTTGTCGCCAACTTCTAAATTAACACCCTTCAATATCTCAAGCCCGTTATATCCAGCATGTATGTTTTTTATTTCCAGCATTTTATTTCCCTAAATACGCCTCCAAAACTTTCTCATTGTTCTTGATTTCTCTCGGCTTTCCGGAAGCAATTACCTTTCCATAATCAAGAACATAAATATAATCAGCAAGATTCATTACAAAATTCATGTCATGTTCAATCAAAAGTATTGTCTCTCCACGTTTTCGTAGATTTTTCAGGATTCCAGCTATTTCAACTCGCAGTTCATGATGTATGCCTGCAACAGGCTCGTCAAGCATTAAAATTTTGTGAGGTTTTGCTAAAGCAACAGCCAAATCAAGAAGCTTTCTTTGCCCATAACTTAAATCGTGCGCATAATTTTTTAAGTGATTATCAAGCTTGAACAATTTTAACAGCTCCTGAATTGTCGTCTCGTGCTCAAACTGCGCACGAAAAAGACTAGCAAATAGCTTTTCATCCGTCAATTGCAGAGCGATTTCCAAATGTTCCCTTACAGTTAAGTGCTTGAACAATCTAACCTCTTGGAATGTTCTGGAAATTCCTTTTCGCGAGATAATAAAATCCTCAAGTCCTGTTATATTCTCATTCTGAAAATAAATCTCTCCCCTGTCAAGCTCGTACAATCCAGAAATAACATGAAACAAAGTGCTCTTGCCCGAGCCATTCGGCCCAATGACTGCAATTATTTTTCCATGCGGGACAGAAAAGCTAACATTGTTCAATGCTTTAATTCCGCCAAAATTCTTGCTCACATTCTTCAAAATCAATAGAGGACTTTGAATAACCTCCTTTTTCTTCATTTCTTTCAAAGTCCTTCTTTGAGAGTTTTGAAAGTTTTGAGGGTTTTTTAAAAATCTCAATACCTCTTCAGTCATTCCAAATCAATCCTCCCAAGCAGACCTCTTGGCCTAAAAACCAAAATAACCAAGAGCAAAATAGAATAAATGATCTGTCGCATAGCCCCGAGCAAATTACTTTGCAATGGAAGAAAGCGCAAAATCTCGGGTATGAAAAGTAAAAGCGCAGTTGCGACCACGCTCCCACTGATTGAAGCGATTCCCCCGATTATGACTATGCTTAAAACAAATATTATCTCGCTCAAAAAGAATGAGCTAGGTTCAATGAATCTAATATAATGTGCGAACAAGCTTCCAGCAAGACCAGCAAAAAATCCAGCAACAATCATTGTTTTGATTTTTATCAAAAAAGTATTCTTGCCAAGCACTCTCAAACCAATCTCGTCGTTTCTTACAGCATGCAGCAGCCTCCCAAAAGGAGAATTAACAACACGCCGCATAGCAAATATTGAAATGCTGGCAATAATTATCACAAAAATCAAGTATTCAACAGGAGTATTCAAAACAAATCCAAAAATATTTGGTCTTTCAATCCCAACTATCCCTAATGGTCCGCGCGTAAGCCACTGCAAATTCAGCATCAAACTTCCTATGACAAAAGCAAACCCCAGCGAAGCCAGTGCAAAATAATCTCCTTTTAATTTCTTAGTCGCAAAAATAATTATGAATCCAAAAAGCGCGGCAGTCAGTCCAGCAGAAAAAAAACCAACGATAAATGGCGCGCCTGCTTTTGTTAGCAGCGCAGAAGTGTAAGCACCTACTCCAAAAAGTGCAACATGGCCCAAATTAATAAGCCCAGTAAATCCTAAAACCAAATTCAAGCTGACAGCCAAAATAGAATAAATTCCAACAAGAATAATTATATTGATAAAATAAGGGTTAAGCATTGCTCTTCACTCCTTTTGGCACACCAAATAATCCTTCTGGTTTTAACAGAAGAAACAAAAATAAAATAACAAAACCAATAGCATCTTTATATCCAGAAGGCAAAAGCGCAACCCCATAATTCTCCGCAAATCCTAAAACATAACTTCCGATGACAGAGGCAGGCACATAAGCAATTCCTCCAATCACAGCGCCAGTAAATCCTTTGATGATTAGCATCGTCCCCATAGTAGGAACAAGGCTCTGCTCTAGACCTATCAAGATTCCCGCTACACCCGCAAGAAAACTCCCTATCAGGAAAGACATATCCGCAATCTTTCGTGAATCAATTCCCCATATCGCTGCCAATTCCTTATTATCAGCAACAGCGCGCATAGCTTTCCCGAGATTGCTATACCTCATGAATGCAAATAAAAATAAAAAAATCAGCAAAGCCGTAATAAAAATAAATATTTGCAAAATAGTTATAGTCCCTCCAAAAATAGTAAAAGTCCGATTATCAAAATCATAAGGAATCGTTTTAACTTCCGGTCCAAAAGCAACCTGTAAAGTGTTTTCAAACAAAATCAGCAATGCAATACTTGCAACAAGCAATATTACTGTGCTAGCTTTTCTGTTCTGCAACGGCAAGTACACAAAACGATATAGCAACAAACCAAAATAACTTGTAAAAATAATAGTAATTATAATAGCTCCATAAAATGGCACGATTGTTCTTTCCAAAAGCAAAAATAATATATACCCTGCGAAAGTTACGCTCGCTCCATGAGCAAAATGCATGAACTTGTTCGTCCCATAAATCAGCGCAAATCCAGAAGCAACTAAAGCGTAAATGCTCCCGGCAATAATTCCATTAACAGTCAGTTGTGCTAGCAAAGGCATTTCCCAAAGCTTTCAATCATAAATTTAAGCATTATGTCAGTGTAAAAGTTGTTATCCAATTAGGGATAGTTAAATTTAGCAAAGTAATTAGTTTAGAATATTAATATTTTTATGATAATATAAATAATTAACTTAATTATAGACTATATAGCAGAATAATCAATTAATTAAGGTTTATAATGCTCATTAGAATTATCTAAAATTATCCAGACAAATTCGGCGAGACATTTAGAGACACATTCAGCTCAGATAGTAAAATGTCCAGCTCTTCTATAATTTCAGGAGTAGCTCCATATTCAACAACAGGCACAAAAGTATTGGCACGCACCTCGTAAACTTCATAATTCCCTGAAACGTCGCCTTTCAAGTCAAAATCAATTTTCCCAGAAATACCATCAAATTCCATTTCATACAATTTATCTTTTATTTCCTCGCGTTTTTTAGCGCCTCTTTCAACAGCTAAAACAATAGCTTGAAGTGCGTCATATCCCTGCGGAGCAAAAGGTCCCGGGCTTTCTCTATCATAAATTCTTCTATGTGTTTTGAAGAATGGCGTTGAGCCAGAGCTTACTGAAGTAAGTATCATTCCATTAGCAGCATCGCCGGCTCCGTCGGCAATATCTTGGCTCTTCAGCCCTTCAGAGCCAAAAATCTGCGCCTTAATTCCAAGTTGCTTGATTTGCTTCAGCGCAGCAACAGCGCTGTCAGGGGAATTGCTTATGATATAAATCGCATCAGAATTTGCATTCTTTATTTTAGTTAACTGCGCGCGCAAGTCGGTCGCGCCGCGCTCAAAGGCCTCGTTAGCAATAATCTCTCCTTCAAATGAATCCTCAAGAACTTGGCTGAATCCCAATCCATAATCTTCATTGCTGTACAATATTGCCAATTTTTCATAACCTTTATCAAAAACTAACTGCGCCCCAAAAGCTCCCTGCAATGCGTCGCTCGGCACTGTTCTAAAAATATAATCTCCGGCATTAGTAATCTCGGGACTCGTCGACGCCGGGCTTACCATAACAACGCCTGCCTCTTCAGCGATTGGCGCAGCAGCCAGCGTCGCGCCAGAACATAATTCTCCGATAATTGCATGAACCTTGTCAACAGAAATTAATTTATTGACAGCAGTCACAGCGTCGCGCCCTTCGCATTTTGAATCTTCATAAATCAGTTCAACATTCATTCCTAATTCTTGTTTTGCAATCTCTATTCCTTTTTGCACGCTCAAACCATACGACGCAGCGTCACCACTCAACGGCACCATAACACCAACCTTTAAAGGACTGCCTTCAGAAATAACATTTCCATTAATTGAAGAAAACTCACTGCGCGATAAAAAGAACGCAACCCCGAGAATTACAACACCGAGGATAATTATCCAAATCCATGAACGCGCAAGGTTTTTATCTTCCTTCCCGTTTTTCTTTTCATCTTTATCCATTCTTTTTTTTATACGAACTTCTATTTAAAGATTTTCGCGATTTTTTTCTATGTTTAAGTAAATAATTTAGACAACTTTCCTACAAAGTGATTAGTGCAAATAAAGACTAAACTTTTTCAAGTTTTAATCTTTAAAATTTTTATGTCAAAGTGTCTCCCAAAACCACATTCTTTAGAATGTGGTCGACACTTTGAACATCCAAAAATCGAGCACCAATCAAACCACACACTAAAGTGTGTGGTGGTGCATCGATTTTTTGATAAATATGGCCTTTATCATTCACAATTATATATGAATATAAATCAAGCCCATGTAATCAGCTAATATATCACTTAATCAATTCAACAAATCATAATCTTACTTTAGCCAATGGCACAAATTCTTTCCACGCAGCATCGATCATTTCATTCATAGACTTAGCAAGATAATCGCTTGACAGCCAGATTCCAACATCATAATTAGGATGCACAGTCTTGTCATCAAGCAAAAACAGCATCACTTGCTCGCCATCAACAATAGCAAATCTTCCATGCGGCTTGTCAATTGCTCTTATTTCAGCAACCTTGGAAAGCTCGCGCGCAATCTTTGCATTATCCGGCGTAATAGGGGCAGCTATCCTCAAAGTAATACCTCTTTTCTTCGCCCTCTCAAAAGTAGGCATCAGAGATTCAAACTTCCTGTTCAAACCATCAGCAGTCGTTACAATAGTCACATTTTTCTTCGCATTCTTAAACATCATATCCAGATGATTGTATATATTCTGCCTTCCCTTCAAACTTCCAGACAAATCAGACGGCTCAACATATTTCACGCCATTTTCATATAGATTGCTTAGTTCTTTTATTATCTCCCCACCTTTTATTTCTTCAAGCCTCTTAGTTTTATCCTGTGCAGTCAAAAGCATATGTTTCTTGACGCGGTCAACAACCTCTTCAGGCTTCAATGCCAAGAATTTAATAGGTTTTCCAAGCTTCATTACAACAAATCCTTTCTTTTCCAACGACTCAAGAATATCATAAGTCCTGCTTCTTGGAACATCAGATATTGTGCTCAGTTCGCCAGCAGTAGAAACGCCACGCGATAATAGAGAAGTCCATACCTTAACCTCATAGAGGTTCAAGTCAAAAATTTTTCTGAGTCTGCTCAAAAACTCTCCGTTAACAATCATGCATCTTTGAAAGCTTTGGAGTATTTAAATGTTTTTAGAATTCAAAAAATAAATCCAACGTGTTCATTCTTCACATCAAAAAAGACCAGGTTTTTAGTTTTTCCGTCGACAAAATCTAGTTTATCCGCGCCAACACGCCCGCGTATAAACTCTTTGTGAGTAACAATTGCAGTATTTAGTTTGTCACTAACAAATAACTTTAACTGAATTCGCTGCTCTTTTTTCATATTTCTAGCCTTTCTCTCGGATTGAATTCTCCGCACAATTTCCCGCACAAATCCTTCCGCTTCAAGTTCAGGTGTTATTGTAGTGTCAAGCTCAACAGATAACTCTTTTCCATTTGTGAATTTTATTTCTTTAATATTAACTTCGTCTGCAATTATCTCTTTGTATTTCTCGTCAATCTTAGCGCCTTTGATAATAATTTTTTGGAGTGGTTGGCGCAAGATTAATTTCTTGTCATCTCTTTCTTTCAGCGCTAGGCTTACTATTTGTCGCGCTAAAGCCATTTGCTCAATTATCTTTTTGTCTATTTTTCCAGCTTTAGGCCACGCTTCTAAATGCACAGAATTTTTCCCATCACCAACTGCATGATAAATAGTTTCAGCGGCAAACGGCAGCATTGGCGCAATGAATATTGCAAACTCGCGCAAAACTTCTTTCAAAACCGCAATCGCGTTTTTAGCGTCCTCGCCAAATCGGTCCCGGCTGCGTCGGATATACCAAGTTGACAAATCATCAATAAATAAAGCAATAGCGCGGCAAACTCCGATAGTATTATACGATTCAAACTCCGAAACTAACGCCATATTCAACTCCGCGAGTCTTGAGTAAATCCATTTGTCAAGCAAGTTCAATTTTGGTTTGTCAGCAGGTTTAGCCAAAGTCTTATTAAAAGAATAAAAATTAAGGCTGTTGTAAAGCAAAAGAATGACTTTCTTGTAAACTTCCTCAACACCTCTGTCAGAGAATCTTAAATCTTCAGCAGCCATAATCGGATTGCTTAGCATGTAAAATCTCAATGAGTCAGCACCGTATTTTGAAATTATTTTTTCAGGATCAGTAAAATTCCCTCTTGATTTGCTCATCTTCTCGCCGTCTTCAGCAAGAATTGTCCCGGTTGTGACAACATTTTTGAACGGTTGTTTTTCAAACAAGATAGCTGAAATCACCAGCATATAATAAAACCAAGTTCTAGTCTGTGCGATATACTCGGCGACAAAATCTCCGGGAAAATGTTTCTCAAACCACTGTTTGTTTTCAAAAGGATAATGGACTTGTGCGAAAGGCATGGAGCCAGACTCAAACCAGCAGTCCAGCACTTCAGGGACGCGCGTCATTTCTTTTCCGCAGCCGCACTTCAGTTTGACCTTATCCATCGTCGGCTTGTGCAAATCAATTTTCTTAGGAAAATTAACTGCTTCTTTTTTCAGTTCATCAATGCTTCCAATTACTTTCACTTTTCCGCATGAGCACTTCCAAACAGGAATCACCGACGCCCAGTATCTGTTTCTTGACAGATTCCAGTCCGGCGCAGTTTCAACAGTATTCAGAAATCTTCCATACTTCAAATGTTCAGGATACCATTCAATTTTCTCGTTTAGTTTAATAACTAACGGTTTAATTTTTTGGATATTCATAAACCACGCAGGAATTGCGCGATAAATCAGAGGATTTTCACATCGCCAGCAATGAGGATATGGGTGTCTGTAAGGTTCTTTGCGCCATAGCGCACCTCTCTCCTCAAGAATCTTGCAAATTTTTATGTCGGTCGCGCGCGGATTTTCATTTGACTTTACAAAATGCCCCGCAAGTTCGCCCATAAATGAGTCATATCTTCCGTCGGCAGTTAAATTAACAATAACTGGCAGCTTAAATTTTTGTGCGGACTCATAATCTATCTCTCCAAAAGCCCCATTAATAGTCACAATCCCCGTCCCTTCTTCAATGCTGACATAATCAGTTGGATAAGTTTTGTGAATGTTCGCATTGCCCTCAACTTCAGGATGCGAGCTGTATTCATCAAACGGGTGATCATAAGAAACTCCAACAATTTCTTTTCCTTTCAAATCCTTTACCACGCTAAATCTCTCACGAGGTAAATTTTTCATAACATAATCAAGCCTTGCCTTTGCGCAGATAATTTGATTCTCACCTGCGCGAACAAGAGCATAATTAATCTCAGGCCCGACCGCAAGCCCCATCGTAGTCGGAATGCTCCAAGGAGTCGTCGTCCACGCAACAAAACTCGTTTTCTTTCCAAAACACTTTTCTTTCAGGAATTTTTTGTCAGTGATATTGAAAGAAATAATTACCGACTCGTCAGTCACTTCCTTATAGCTGTTGTCCATTGCAACTTCTGCTTTAGAAACAGGCGTCTCGCATCGCGGACAATACATTAAAACGCGCCTGCCTTCATAAATCAATCCCTTCTTCCATATTTCTTTGAAAGCCCACCAAACCGACTCCATATAAGAAACATCCATCGTTTTGTACGATTTATCAAACTCTACCCATCTGCCAAGTCTTTCAATAGTTGACTTCCAGTCATGAACATATTGCAGAACAGTGCTCTCGCACACTTCGCAGAATTTGTTAACACCCAAAGATTCTATTTGTTTCTTTGTCTGAAAATTAAGTTTTTTCTCAACTATATTCTCAACAGGCAGGCCATGGCAGTCCCATCCCCAAACTCTATCAACTTTATACCCTCGCATCGTCCAAAACCGAGGGATAGTATCTTTGATTGTGCTTGCAAGCAAATGTCCGTAATGTGGCAGCCCCGTCGCGAACGGCGGCCCGTCATAAAAAACATATTCTTTTTTCTTATTCTTCAAAGATTTTTCAAATGTTTTGTCTTTTCTCCAGAATTCTAAAATTTTCAGTTCTGTTTCACTAATATTAACCATCTCTCTAATTCCCAAACTCCTTTTTTATATCTTGCTCTGACTCAAAAAACAATATTTGCCAAAGGAGTATGGAGAAATTCATCGGAGTAAAAGCTCCGCTATCAAATAATTATTCTAATAGCAAAGTTAATATTCATATCAAAAACAAAGTTATAGAATATTTAAACTCTTCTTTCAACAGCCCACTTAGAGTCAAAGCTTTTCAAGTAGCTTATCCATCCGACAATACTCATAAATCCTAGCGTCAAAACAAAAGTCTCATTTCTCAAAAAAACAATCATTAATACAAAGCACAAAACCATAAGAATCAATAAATAATTTCTTCCTTGAATTAATTCATCGCGTGCAAGCCTGGCTATCAAAAAACCAATTGGAACCGCTAAAATAAGCAACAAAAAATCAATCATGTCAAGATTTCTTAGAAACCATACTTTTTAAAGTATGGGAAATCTTGAGCATCCAAAAATCGAGCAC
>JBBTAH010000108.1:0-5702 GCA_038044285.1 Nanobdellota archaeon
CTGCCAAGAAATGAAAAATCTTCTACTGAAAAAAGGTGTGCAGATTTATGAGGACACAGAGGTTAATCAAATAGAAAACAATACGGCGAAAACACATTTGGGCTCTGTTAAGGCAAGAAACATAATAATCTGCATAGACAAAATGAAAAAAGAATTCAACAAAGAAATATCAAAAAGATTCTATCATATGCAAACTTACTTAGCAGTAAGCGAGCCATTAAGCAAGGAGGAGATGAAATCGATGTTTCCAAACGGCGAACTAATGTGCTGGGACGCAAGTTTAATATACATTCATTACAGACCAGTCGAAGGCAACAGGATTTTAGTTGGCGGCGCTTCACCCTGGGCAACATATTATCCTAAATATTATCATTCGTCAAGTGTGATACAACCATTCATAAACCTGCTAAAAAAAAGGTTCCCCAAAATAAAAAATTTAGAATTTACGCATTATTGGTCAGGTATGCTAGACGTGACACAAGACCTAACACCAATTGCAGACTATGACTATACAAATAAATCTATTCAATATACAATGGGCTGCGCTGGCCTAAATTGGGCAGCTTACTGCGGAGATTACTTAGCCAGAAGATTTGTCCAACCTGAAAAAACTGAAGATCTCACAGAATTTTTAGGAGCAAATAGAAAATTTTTCATACCCCTCTGGATTCAGAAGATACTTGGAAAGAGAACAACTTTCGCAATAAGTAATTTAAGAGAAATGATAAAATAATGAGCCAAACCCTTAAAAACTCGCCTCCGTCAATATTCTCATAGCGGGGTGGAGAAATGAATATCACAAAATTAACTGATTCAGAATTAGGTTATCTCAAAGGATTTTTTATGGGAGATGGATACAAATATCATGACAAAAAAGGCAGAAAATATTATGTAGAGTTTTATACTCATTCAATTAGGGACAAAAAGATATCAAAATTCTTAATAATTCTAACTAAAAAATTGAAGCTAAATCCAAATATCTACAAAGATAAACGGTTTTATTGTAAAAGAATTAGAATAACTAACAAAGAATTCTTCAACCTCTTTGATAAGGATTTTATAAAGATGAATCTTAAAAACGGAGAGATTATAGGCTTTATTTCAGGTTTCATTGACGCAGAAGGATATGTTAATAATAAAAAAAGATTTATTCAAGTAGTAAACACTAATCACCAAGTTCTTGAATTTATTAAAAATGAGTTAGCAAAAATGAGAGTTTCATCATCAATTTCAAACAAATGGGCTTCCAAAAAATCTAGAAAACAAGCATACAATCTTTATATCTCAGTTACCTTTAAAAACATACCTCATCTCGCATTTAAACCAGCGGGATGGAGCAGCCTGGAGTGCTCACCGGGCCCATAACCCGGAGGTCGCGTGGTTCAAATCCCGCTCCCGCTATTAGTTATAATTATATATTCTAAAAATATCTAACTACATGAGTGTAGCTATCGGTATTCTGCTAGCTTTCGTCGCAATGCTATGTTGGGGCTTCGGCGATTTCCTGATTCAAAAAACAACTCGCAAAGACGGTGACTGGGAAACAATGTGGGCCATAACAGCGCTAAGCACGATTATCTTAACTCCTTTTTTATATAAAGACCTCATACAATTATTCACACAGCAGTTTAACACGATAGCTCTTTTATTAATAAGTTCAATAGTGCTTCTTGTTGCTGGGCTGCTTGATTTTGAGGCTCTGAAGCAGGGTAAGTTGGCGGTTGTAGAGCCATTATGGTCTTTAGAGGTTATCGTTTCAGTTTTATTGGGCATTTTCGTTGCAGGCGAATTTCTTTCACAAAAACAGCTTATTTTAATAGGCTCGCTTATAACCGGATTATTTCTAGTTTCACTGCGTTCATATCACGCGTCAAAAAGGTCAATTTTAGAAAAGGGAACAATAATTGCAGTGCTCGCAGCATTGACAATGGGCATAGTAAATTATTTGACAGGAATAACTGCCCGCAAAACCGGAGCGCTTTTGACTATTTGGTTTTTACATTTAGTGATTTTTATTATTGCAACAGCATACATTACATATAATGGGAAAGCAGCTCAATTAAAAAAGCATATCTATAAGCAAAAAACCAAATTATTTTTTATGAGTATTCTGGATAATTCGGCATGGGTAGCATTCGCATTCGCGATGACGCTCGCACCAATTTCAATCACAGTTGCTTTATCAGAAAGCTACATAATCATAGCCGTACTTTTGGGAATGTACGTCAACAAAGAGTTTCTAAGACGACATCAGAAAATTGGTCTTTTTATCGCAATAATTTCAGCAATCTCTTTAGCAGCGATAACGATTTAAATCAAAACAATATCTAAATAAAATGAAACAAGCAATCATCGTCCACGGCTGGGCTTACAATCCAGGAATGGGCTGGTATCCTTATGTAAAAAAACAATTAGAATCAAATGGCTTTCACGTCAAAGTCCCGGAAATGCCCTCTCCAGAGCATCCTAAAATAAAAGAATGGGTAAATAAACTAAAGGAAATAATTCCATCACCAAATCACGAAACATATTTTATCGGTCATAGCATCGGCTGTCAAACAATCTTAAGATATTTACAGGAATTACCTGAAAAAACAAAAGTTGGAAAAATAATTTTCGTGGCTCCATGGTTCCATCTCCAAAATCTTGAAGGACCAGAATCAGAAAAAATCGTCCAGCCGTGGCTTGAAACATCAATGGACTTCAGCAAGATAAACAACCACATAACAAAGCTCACAGCGATTTTTTCAGACAACGACCCATGGGTTCCAGTCTCAGACAAAGAAATCTTCCGTCAATTACTCGGAGCAAAAATCATCGTGGAGCATAACAAAGGCCACTTCGCCCAAGACGACGGCGTCACAGAACTCCAGCAAGTCGTTGATGAGATTGTAACTACTTAATAAATACTAAGATAGAAAGATTTAAATAATCCAGAAGGTAAACAATAATATGTGTATGGCATGCGGTCTTATAGACCATGATGGGGGCAAAAGGGAATACGCTCGTAATAGCGAGAATAGCCAGCCCTCTATGAAAGACGTTTACACTTCAAGAAGCAAAGATTATCAATAAATCAAATAAATTCTTTTAAACCACCATTTACTCTTCTATACATGGAAAGAGTTGAAGCAAGAGTTCACGAAGAATGGAAGCAGTACCTTAAAAGAGGAGGCGCGCTAAATCAAGCAAGCTTCATAAGATTTCAAGAAAGATATCCACAAATTCTAAGAAATTTGGAAACGCACGAATCAACTCAAGATGCCTGCGATGCTGGTTCAGACAGCGGATTAAAAGAAATAACTGCACAATTTTGCGCAGCCTTTAGTACTCTTCGCGAAAATTATCTGAACCTTCGAACAACAGACGCCTCGCCCATCTATTGGCACAGCAACGACTGGCTGGTGAGAGAATCTTTGTTATTGACAAACGATCAGCAGGCCAGCTTGCCCAAAGAGCAAACATACTGAAAGCAAAAGCTAAAAACACACAACAATTATCTAATTGATGAAATTAATCGGAATAGACGACGCAGGCCGCGGCCCAATAATAGGGCCGATGTATCTTGCAGGAATCCTAATAAATCAAGAAGAAGAAAAGTCACTCAAAGAATTAGGAGCAAAAGATTCAAAACTATTAACGCATCCTCAAAGAATAAAATTGGCCTTAGAAATTCAGAAAATAGCAAAGGCAATACACATAGCCGAAAGCTCGCCCAAAGAAATTGACCAAGCAGTCGAAACAATAAACCTAAACACGCTAGAAGCAAAAAAAGCAGCAGAAATAATAAACGCATTAAACATAAAAAAAGAAAAAATAAAAGTCATCATAGACTGCCCCTCGGTTAATATAATTAAATGGAAAAAAACTTTAACAAAATACATAACTCGCCCAGATAATCTAGAAATTCACTGCGAACACAAGGCAGATTTCAATCACCCAGTTGTCGGCGCAGCATCAATCCTCGCAAAAGTTGCCCGCGAAAGAGCGATAGAAATAATAAAAGAGCAATACGGAAACCTCGGCTCTGGATATCCTTCAGATCCATATACAAAAGCCTTTTTGGAAAAACACAAAGACACTTTAAAAGATTCAGACATAATCAGAAAAAGCTGGGCAACTTGGAAAAATCTCGTCGGCATTCCAATAACAAAAAAGAAAACAGGCAAACAACAAAAGCTGTTCTAAACCCCGCTATCTAGCAACTATCTCTCCGCGCGCAGGGCCTATTGAAACCCCTACAGCGGGGCATCCAACATAAGCGTCATGTCTTGCGATAAAGTTTAACAGGCTGCTTGGTAAATCTTTACCATTGGAAACATAATGCCTTCTTGCATCTTTAATTTTGTTATCACCAATCCCTTCCCATAAGCTCCAACTAAATGTGCCCCCACCATAAATTGGATTAATGCCTTTCAAATCTAAAGGAAATTCATCATTAACGCTTCCATCGGGATATATATAAGCAGTACAAACTTTCAATTCATGCCCTTGCACATCATCAACTCTAGTTAAGACAATTCCATCGCAGTCATTCAGCATAACAGAATATTTTACTAAAACCCAATCAGGATAACCAACTCTACGGGGTCTTCCAGTAGTCGCTCCAAATTCTCGAGCATCACGCTGAACTGTCGTGCCAAAATAGCCAATATCCAAAGTAGGCATTTCGCCTTTGCCAACACGCGTCGGATAAACTTTCTCAACACCAATAATTCTGAAAGCACGTCGTGGAAGCCCTAGACTTGGGAAAAAAGACGGAGCAAGCAAATGTGACGACGTCGTGTCAGGAATAGTTCCCATATCAACATCAAGCCCACTTCCCTGCGCGCCCTCAACAAGAATATGATCTCCTCTTTCTAAATATTCACGTAACCTATATTCAAGCCTCTCGGCAAAAGTCGCCAAATCTCTTCGCAAAGGCGCGTGCGTTGCGACAATTCGCGCCAGACAATCATCAAAAGAAGTTCCAGCCATAGCAAGAGCAGGCTCAAGTCCGCCTCTTTTCATTTCCATAACTTTACGTAGTCTGTCCGGAAAATCAGGAGAAACATAATCTCTAAAAGTAACTCTTGTTGTTTTGCGGGAGTTATCTTCATAAAAAGGACCAATACCATTTTTAGTAGAGCCAACAGAAGTGGCAGCATCTTCTTCACGTAATTTATCAATCAGACCATGATATTCAAAAAGTACTCCAGCGCGCTCTGAAATCATAACTCTTCCATTATATGCAAATAATTTTTCAGCATCATGCAACTCAGCAGCAAAATGTGTAGGGCTAAAAGCAACATGCGGGCCTATTGCAATATCTGCGCCACTAGAAAGTCCAGACGGAGCAGAGTGTTGTACTGTAGTAACAGAATCCTCTTCAGAGTTATTGACCTTTATAGTGTGTCCTGCATTAGGGCCGCCCTGTGCCCGCACAACAATAGTTCTCTGGCCATCATCCAAAGCAACAGCATCAGCAGCCCCTTCATCTACGACCTTTCCCTTGCCCTCGTCTCCCCATTGAAGTCCAATAAAAGCATCTAGTATTTGTGTTTTAGTCATGCCTTCCTCTTCCAGCAAAATGGTTATTTAAACATTCATGCATTACAATAAATATTTATGAGCAAACTAACAACATTTAAAATAATAAGCTTCTACATCAAGACATGACATTCATAAAAAAAGTCACGATGCAGGGCTTCAAGTCCTTCGCA
>JBBTAH010000109.1:0-1190 GCA_038044285.1 Nanobdellota archaeon
CAGATGCTGGAATCTCAGGCATGTCAATCGTGGCATTTATAATCTCTGCACTAAAAACTATGGGGATATTTATAGGACTTCTTATCGCAAGCCGCTTTTTACTTTCAAGATTTATTAATGTTTTATTTAGATACCCGTCTCACGAGCTGACAATTCTTGCCACTATTTTTACTGCTGCTACAGCAATATATCTTTTTTCAAGCGTAGGACTCCCTCAAACAATTGCCGCATTTTTAGCCGGTGTTTTGATTTCGGAGCAAGGGAAAAATTTAGCGCCTTTGACGGAGATACGCCCGTTTCGTGATCTATTTCTTGTTCTATTTTTCGTTTTAACCGGAATGCTTTTAAATTTTGGCTTTTTCATAAATAGCTTTTTCTTAACTGTGGCTATACTTGCCTTAATAATCATTCTAAAATTCATGATAATTTATACAAGCCTTCGCGTGTCTCGCTTCTCGCCAACTTCAAGCGTTTTTATATCTTCTCACTTGGCAAATATTGGGGAATTTAGCGTCGTAATAGCCCAAATTGCATT
Organism: Nanobdellota archaeon; assembly: GCA_038044285.1. Classification (GTDB taxonomy): domain Archaea; phylum Nanobdellota; class Nanobdellia; order Pacearchaeales; family GW2011-AR1; genus SICU01. The sequence goes on from JBBTAH010000109.1 coordinate 536, forward strand.
TATTTCAGGATTTCTGACTACGAAAGATTATAATCTTATTCTGTCACTCTTTGTATTATCTTTAATCTCAATTCCTGTTTGGACTAATTACGCAAGGGGCATTGTGGAGAAAATCGCAAGAACGGGAATACTAGCCAAAATACTTCCCAAAGAAGATCGCGAGCAGGTTTTTGCGCAAAAGTTCTCAAATCATGTAGTTATTTGCGGACATGGCAGAGTTGGCCGCGAGGTAAGAGCACTTCTTGATTTAGCAAACATCCCATATGTAGTTGTTGACTTCAATAGAAAAGTAATAAACGATCTTTTGTCTCTCAGCAAATATGCAATCTATGGGGACCCAACAGACAGAGAAATTCTTGCGGCAACATTTATAAAAGACGCACGCGTTCTTGTAATTGCAGTTCCAGACGGGTTTTCTCAAAAACAAATAGTTGGTACAGCTCTAAAACTCAATCCTAATTTAATAATAATTTGTCGCTCTCACGTTGAAGATGACAGATATGATCTTGTCAACATGGGGGTAAATACAATTGTTGTGCCTGAACTTGAGGCAGGACTTAGAATTGGCCATGAGGTGCTTGGTCTTTTTAACGTTCACGTTCCCGATATTGATGCATTTGTTAAAAGACTTCGAAGGACAAGTCTTCTCTAATTT
>JBBTAH010000110.1:0-1793 GCA_038044285.1 Nanobdellota archaeon
TACCAAAAAGCCTACGATAGCATTTCTCATTTACCAACAGAGATTCGCGATGTTCTAAATGAAGGTGGGAAAGTTCAAGGAATTGGCCCTTCAATCGAAGAGTATATTAAGGAACTCTTGAAAACTGGCAAATCGAAACATTTTGCGAGCGTTCTTCAAAATGTTCCCGGAAGCATGTTTCCATTACTGGATGTTACAACCCTTGGACCCAAGAAAGCATACAAACTTGTTACAGCTCTGAAACTTAAAAATCCAGAATCGGTTGTGGAGGATCTGATTAAAGCATGTCAGAATAATAAGATTGCAACAGTTCCAACTTTTGGACAAAAATCGCAAGAAGATATTCTAAGGGCTCTTGGGGAATTTAAACTTGGAAAAACTAAATCTAATAGAATGGCCCTCCCTTATGCATTTGAGCTTGCGAAGAAAGTCGAAGCTTATCTTAAAAAAAGCAAGGATGCTGTGAAGATTTTTCCCCTTGGGAGCTTAAGGCGTATGAAAGATACAATCGGAGATGTTGACTTTGCCGTGGCAACAAAAAATCCAAAAGCATTTATTGATCACTTTGTCAAATATCCTGGCGTTGAACGGATAATTGAAAAAGGAACAGCCTCATCATCAATGCTTGTCACAGGCGGACGACAAATAGATCTTATAGCCCAACCGCCGGAAAGCTTTGGTTCCCTGCTGCAGCATTTTACCGGTTCAAAATATCATAATGTAGCTTTGCGAGAATACGCGCTCAAAAAGCGATATTCTCTCTCCGAGAAGGGAATTAAACTTCTCAAACAAAAGGGCCAGCCAATGAAAACCTTTGCAACAGAGGAAGAATTCTATAAATTCTTAGGGCTAGATTGGATTCCGTCTGAAATAAGAGAAAATAAAGGCGAGATAGAAGCGGCATTAAATCATAGCTTGCCAAAGCTCGTAGAGCTTAGGGACATAAAGGGTGATCTTCATACTCATTCCAACTTTGAAATAGACTCAAGCCACGATACAGGTAAAAACTCAATGGAGGATATGCTAAAACACGCCAAGGAGCTTGGATATGATTATTTGGGTTTCACAGAACACAACCCAAGTATTAGTGGGCATTCAAAAAATCAAATTTATTCTGTAATGAAAAGAAGAAAAGATATAATCGAACAACTTATTGAGAGTAATAAATATATACATATAATTAATTTGATCGAAGTTGATATTTTACCAAATGGAGATCTTGCTATTGATGATAAGGCATTTGAATATACAGACGCCGTAGTAGTATCCATACACAGCGTATTTAAGACTCCGAAGGCCCAGATGACAGAGAGAGTTTTAAATGGGTTATCTCATCCAAAAGCTAAAATCTTTGCCCATCCAAGCGGCAGACTAATCAACCAAAGAGAAGGGTACGAACTCGATTATGATAAGATCTTCGACTTTTGTTTAAGAAAAAACAAAGCTATTGAAATTAATGCCTGGCCCACCCGTCTTGACCTTACGGATCAATTGGTTTTTGAAGCAAGAAAATTGGGTGTGAAATTCGTAATAAATACTGACGCCCACGAGACCTATCAAATGGATAACATGTTTTATGGAGTTTCTGTTGCGAGACGTGGCTGGTGCGAATCTAAAGATGTATTAAATACGCTTCCTTATGATGAATTTTATAAATGGCTAACCAACATATAGGGTACCACGAGTATCAAAAGTATCAAGGGTATCACGGGGAAATTAGCCCGTGATACGCGTGGTACACTTGATACCCGTGATACATTTTTGTTGACTTAAGTCAACTGTTGTGCAACAAT
>JBBTAH010000111.1:0-1076 GCA_038044285.1 Nanobdellota archaeon
AAATAGAAGTTGAATCTTGGGAAGAGATAGGAAATTTTCCATAAATATTGACAAGGCCTATATTCCATTATAGGTTTCTTTTATCTTAAAAATCAGGTCGATTTGTATAAATCTTAAAATTAAATAAATATGAGAAAACAAGCTAAAAACAAGGGCTTCACTCTTATAGAAATTCTGGTAGTTATCGGGATTATTGCTATTTTGGCAACTATTGTCTTGATAGCCATAAACCCAGCCAGACAGTTTAGGCAAGGCCGTGACACCCAGCGAACCAGTAACGTTAACGCAATTTTGAATGCGATTGGTCAGTATATTGCAGATAATAAAGGAAATTATCCTGCTGGTATAGATGATGTCGTTGGTACCAATCAAGCATTGAGTGATACCGGAGCTAATATTTGCAGTTTATTGGTTCCAAAGTATATTCCAGCATTACCAGCTGATCCTAAAGCAACAGGTGCAGGGGCAGATGGTCAAATTATTGCAAGTGAATGTGAGCCAGGTGATGTATATGACACACTTTACGAAGTGAATAAAGATGCTGATGGTCGTATAACAATTTTTGCAGATGGGGAGGAGCCAGCTGGAACAAATAATATCTCGGTAACGAGATAAGAAGAATCATAAAACCGCCTCATGAGGCGGTTTTATGATTCTTAACTTTCCCACGCACCTTTTTAGCACCACCTCTTCTCTTGGAGTATAATTTAGCTATGTCGAAATTCTTGTTCTTATTAGCAATTATTATCGGGCTTGGATTTTATTTTTTTAGCCGGGACGAAAATAAGAATGAGATTGCGGCCGTCATGGATATTGATATTACTATTGAAATAGCTGATTCGCCTGAAGAAAGAGCTAAAAGCCTTTCCGGCCGCGAGAGTTTGAATGAAAACGCCGGCCTTCTTTTTGTACATAACCAGCCGGGAATCTATGGCATCTGGATGAAGGATATGAAATTCCCGATTGATGTGATTTGGTTGGATGAGAATTACCGGGTCGTTGATATTGCTTATTATGTTCGGCCGGATTCGTTTCCTAAAGTATTTGAACCGAAAGTGCCGGCAAAGTATATTTTA
>JBBTAH010000112.1:0-6817 GCA_038044285.1 Nanobdellota archaeon
GAGACAATCCCTTTTGAGATTAGTTTAGCATCTCCGAGCATTCTAAAACATTCGTATATGTTTCTAATAATATTAAATGCAGATTCTTCGGTAATCGGAAGTGTTAGAGTATATTTTAGTTCTTTTTCAGCCGATTGTATAATGCTTAATGCATTTTTTTTGTCGGGATGTTTTATTCTGTTCATGGTCTCACCTCTAAAAATCCATCTAAGACAATTCCATTAGCTATATTAGCAAATAAATTTAAATCTACTTTATTTCTTGAGAAAATATGTAAATTTACTGTGACATTTTTTCTCGATCCTAACCTAAACTTTCCAAGATTTATTATTTCCAACTCTTTGTTTCCTACTGCTTCTGCGGCAATATCAACGTCGCTTGAGCTATTGTTGTCTCCCTTACGATAGCTTCCAAATAATATTATTGCTCTTGGGCTCCCAATTGTTTTGTATACCCAATCTACTATATTTGCCCCATAAATTATCATAAGATTGTATCCTATTTTTATTGTTCTATTATAAGGGTGATTTTGATTGCAGCTTATTCTCCAAGCTCTTCCTACTTCTTCGAGCATTAGAAAGTTATCCTTCACCAATTGAGCTACTACACGGTTTGCTGTTTTTTTGGATATCTCGAGCTCTTTCGCGAGCTCACTTAGTGTTATCTTTACTTCGGGATAATCAAAGAACCAGTACATTGTTCTTAGACCTGCGTCGCCTTCTAGATGTTTGTTTATCTTATTCATTTATATGGTGACATTAGTTACTATATGAATCTTTTGGTTACCATGTGGTTTTTTAAAGATTCATGTGGATTTTTAAAGGTTTTCTAATTCGCTGAAAGCATTGCAATTTTTTGCCTGATGCTTATTATTTCGTCTTCGAGGACGTCGCGTTTTGCTGTTGTGCTTTTTAGCGCTTCTGCGCTTGTGCTACCCACTTTGATTTGAGGCATGTATTGGATTATTATGTCCATTTCTTTGTGGAGCTCAGTGATTACTTTTTTTAAAAGAGATTTGACTGCTAGCTCTTCCTTACGGAACTTTTTGTAGCGCTCGTATTTTTGTAGGGCTGTGAGGATTTCCATTTCTGCATAGAGAAGATTCTTCTTTCCACCGATTATTTGCGACCTGTCAAGGCCGACGAACTGCTCTTCAGTAGGCATTTTCAAAAATTTCTTTGTTTACGAGCGAGATGCGCGCTTTTATATTTTCCATGTCGTGCTCCCAATAATTTATTTCCTCGTCTTCTTTTGCTTTGACTTCCTTTATCATTTTAAGTAGCTCGTCCATTTGATCTAGTTTTTCTGATATTTTGGCTAATGAGTCACGGGCTTCTCGGAATTTGTCTAGCTTTACGAACAGAGGTCTTTTTGAATCTGATGGAGACATTTGCATTGATGGCGGAGGCAGACGCATTTCTTCAAGCGGCATTGTCTGCGGAGACCACTCTTCCATTTCTATTGCGCGAGAATTTCTGGGCATTGATGGCCGGTCTCTCGGCTCTGCGCGCCATTCTTTCATTTCATCAGAATTTTCGTGTTCTGATTCTCCTACTGCGCTTTTGATTGCGCTTTGCGAGAAGCCGCTTTTCATCGGAGAATCGGGGAATGATGGGAGGCTATGGATATCTTCTTTTTCTTCATTTAGCGGTTCTATCGGAGGAAGCTGAACTCTTTGATAGTCGCGCATTGATGGAGCGCTCGGTGTTAAATCTGGTAATTCATTCATTTTTTCCTTCTTTTTTAGACCAAACATCGTTGTTTTTATTAGATTTTTAGCACAAAAGCAATTTTTTGCCGTTTTGGATTGCTTCTTTATTCAAAAATCTATAATTTAAGATTTTGCAAGTTTTCTTTATATAGATTTATCTTAATTATATAGAAGTAACAATTTTTTTCGAAAGGTTTTTATTGTGTCTTTTTGTGATGAGGAGTATGCTTGAGAAATTTTTACAGGAGATTATTTTACTTGTTGCTGGTTCTGGCTCTGACCCGATTGTTAAAGTTTTATTTAAGAAGAAGAACGTGAATGAATTTTTAATAGCAAAGAAAATTAACATGACTATTAATCAGGCGCGCAATATTTTGTACAAGCTTGCGGAAGAAGGACTGGTTTATTTTACGCGTAAGAAAGACACGAAGAGCGGCGGATGGTATATTTATTTTTGGACGCTCGATGAGAAAAAATGTCTTAATTATTACATTGATCGGCTAAATAAAGAAATTGAGCAGCTTGAGGATTCTTTGCGCAGCAAGAAGACGAAGCAGTTTTATTTTTGTAGGACTTGCGGCATGGAGGTTACAGAAGAGCAGGCGTTGATTTATGAATTTACATGTCCTGAATGCGGAGAGGTTTTTGTTTTGAAGGATTTAACTGATTCAATTCACAACATAGAAAAAGAAATTCATAAACTGAAGAACAAAGCTGCCGAAATTAAAAAGACACTTGATGAATTTGAAGCTTCTGTTGCGGTTAAGATCAATAAGAAATTACCTGTTGGAAAGAAGAATGCAAAGAAAAAAATTGTTAAGAAGACTAAGAAGAAACCGGCTGCGAATAAGAAAGTTCGTGCAAAGAAAAAGAAATCTTCATCTAAAAAGAGGAAAAGATAACTAATGGTTCAGCGACGTGATTTTAGGCGCTCTGTTGAGCAGCCGAGTTTTTTTTCTAGATGGAGTGTGACTTGGCTGCTGATTGTAATAACCACTGTTTTGTTTTTTTTGTTTTTGCTTGTTGTTGCTTTGATTCCTGAATTTACGGAGTGGATTGCGGTGCAGCCAGGGTTTATTTTGTCTGGCCAGCGATTGTGGTCGGCTTTTACAAGCATTTTTATGCACGCCGGATTTTTTCACTTGTTTGTGAATATGTTTTCTCTTTTCTTTTTAGGAAGTTTGACTGAAAAGATTATTGGAAGAAAGCGCTATTTTTGGTTTTACATAATTGCAGGATTGGCTGGCAGTTTGTTTTTTGTTTTTGGAGCTTTTATTGGGCAGTTTATTCCCCGCGGAGATTTTATTTTTGGAGGAATTGAGGATTATGCTGTCGGAGCCTCTGGGGCGATTTTTGGACTGCTAGGAATTCTTGCTGTTCTTTTGCCGAGGAAAGAAATTTATTTGATAGTCGGACCACTAATTGTGATTATTGTGCAATTTCTTGTTGGATACTTTTTTCCTTCTATTGCTGCAGTTGCTAACATTGCTGCAAGTGTTTTAATATTTCTGATGATTTTTTCTATTTTCTCTTTTAATTCTGTATTCAGAAAATTGGCTATGCCTTTGCGACTACCATTTTGGCTCACACCTATTGTTGCAATCGTGCCATTATTTTTGATTGGATATTTTGTAAAATTGCCTATAGGAAACAGCGCACATCTTGGCGGCCTGGTTGCTGGTTTGGTTTATGGCGGATATTTGCGCTCTAAATACAGCAGAAAGGTTAAATTATTGAATAGGATGATAAGATAATGAAAAAAAGAGTTGTGAATAGTGCTTCTGAAAATTGGAGACGCGATTTCGCGGATTTGTTTGAAGAGTCATGGAATTATGTCTTAAAACAGAAGAAATATATTTACGCAGTTGCCTTGATTTTTGTTGCAAGCTCTCTTTTGGGCTTTGCTTATTCTGATCTGCTTGATGCTGCTTTTGCTGATTTGATTAAAGAGATTATTTCTCAGATAGAAGACTTGGATTTTATTGAGATGTTTTGGTTTATCTTTAGTAATAATGTGACGAGCTCTCTTTTCGGGATGTTTCTCGGGGTGCTTTTTGGGATTTTTCCTTTTTTTAATGCATTGTTTAACGGGACTTTGATTGGATATGTTTATGCTAAGACGTCGGCCATTGAAGGATATGGCGTGATTTGGAGATTATTTCCGCATGGAGTTTTTGAACTGCCGGCTGTTTTTATTTCGTTAGGATTAGGAGTGCATTTGGGAGCTGCTTTGTTTGCCCGCGATAAAAAGGCGGAGCTTGTTGAGCGCGGGCGAAAAAGTTTACATGCTTTTCTTACTGTGGTTGTGCCTTTACTGATTTTGGCTGCGCTGATTGAGAGCACATTTATATTTTTTATTGGATGACGAATGTTTTTAAATTGCATGTGATGTAATTATTTATGAGCGAGGAAATTGACGGAGCGCGCGAGACGATTGATGAGCTTGACAGCACTCGTGAACTGGAAAATTTGCGGAAGCTGGAAGCTGCGCTTTTTGTGTCTGGGAAGTTCATGAACTTGAAGGAGCTTGTTTCATTGACGGATTTGAATCCTATCCTTTTGAGGAAATTGCTTAGGGATTTAGAGACAAAATATAATGGTAGCGGAATTGAAGTCATTCAGAAAGATGACTTGTGGAAGATGGATGTTGCATCTGATTTTGTTTATATGGTTAACCGTTTGGCAACTGGAAGCTCTGAATTTACCAGGGCAGAGCAAGAGACATTGGCGATAATTGCGTATAAGCAGCCGATGAAGCAGAGTGTGCTGATAAAAATAAGAGGGAATAAAGCATACGACCACGTCGCTAAATTTGTAGAAATGGGATTAATTACTAAGAAGAAAATTGGACACACTTATGATTTATCTTTGAGCGACTCTTTTTATGATTATTTTAGTGTGGAGCGTGGCGCGAAGATTGGGCAAGATCTGCAATCGGAGGCATAACGTGAACTTTGTTGAAATTGTTTTTTTTATTTATCTTTTTATTTCGCTTTATATGACAAGCTTACTTATTTTTATTTGGTATCCTAATAGAAATAAATTATTTTTGTATCCGCATGGAAAACCTGTTCCCGTGAGCATTGTGATGCCTTGTTATAATGAATCTGAAAATATTGGTGAGGCAATTGAGTCGCTTTTGAGATTGAATTATCCGAGCGAGATGATTGAAATAATTATTGTTGACGATAAATCAAAGGATAATTCTGTTGAAGTTGTCCAAAGTTATGTTGATAAGTATCCTTGGAAAGTTAAGCTGATAGTTAATTCACGGAATTCTGGCGGAGCTGCTGAGCCGACTAATATTGGTGTGCGATCTGCAAAGCATGATTTTATTGCAGTTACAGACGCTGACTCGATGCCTGAGCCAGATGCATTGACTAAGATGATTGGATTCCTGCAAAATGAAGATCGGGCTGCGGCTGTTACATGCGCTGTTATGGCGCGTGGCTCGCGGACTTTCATGCAGAAATTGCAAATGATTGAGTATTCAATTATTGCGTGGGGAAGAAAACTTTTGGATTGTGTTGATGCGGTTTATGTTACGCCCGGACCGTTTGCTTTGTATAAAAAAAAGGTTTTGCTTGAGGTTGGGCTTTTTGACACGAAAAATCTGACGCAAGACATTGAAATTGTATGGCGGCTTCGCTCTTATGGATATTCTGCGCGGATGTGCTTGGCGGCGAGAGTTTATTCTGTGACACCTCTAAAATTTAGACATTGGTGGAGGCAGAGAATAAGATGGAATATTGGCGGAACACAGTGCATCGTTAAATACCGAAGGGTGATTTTCAAAAACGGAATGCTCGGCGCATTTATTATTCCTTTTTTCAGCTTTTCTTTGTTTTTAGGTTTGTTTGGGCTTGGGCTTTTTGTTTATCTTTTTATGAAAAGAGTTGTTGTCAAATATTTGGCTACAAAATATGCTATTTATGGCGGAACTACTTTATTAAGATTACAGGATTTCACTATTCATCCGACTGTGCTAAATTTTTTTGGGATAGTATTATTTATTTGGGGATTTATTTTCACTTTTATTGGGCTGACTATTATGGAGATGCGTAGGAAGCCTGGAGTGAACATTTTTAATATCTTGTTCTATATGCTTGTGTATTTGGCGATTTATCCGTTCATTATGGCTACTTCGCTGTATAAATACTTGCGAGGAAAATATACATGGTAAAAATATTTGATAATTGGAGGAGAATTAGCTTGAAAATTTCAGGGAAATTTTCCACAGCAGAAACTTTCTTACATTTGAAAGCTTCTGTGTATTCTAATTCTACGAGCTCGCCTACGCTCGCAAATGGGGGGAGAATTAGAATATGAGCAAACACGCTTTTTGGCAGGCACTGATATTTACAGTAATTGTTTTTAGCTCGGGTTTGATTTTAGGGTTTTTTCTTGAGTCTGTGCAGTCTGATGATATTTTTTTTAGACTTGTTGATTCAGAGATAAATATCCTTGACGAGCAACTGCGGCAGAGAATTTTGACTGATGCTAATGTTTCATGCGCGCTTGCGAAAGAAAGTCTGTTTTCCTTTGCTGATGAAATTTATGATGAAGCACTTGAGCTAGAGGAAGTTGATGGAACTGGCCGATTAGGAGATTTGACTATCTTGCACCGCAGATATGATTTGCTTAGAATTTTACTTTGGATTGAGGCTGAAAATATGAAGGAACGATGCAAAGACGATTTTCATATTGTAACTTATTTGTATTTATATAATAATGAAGATATTGATGTGAGTTCATTGCAGAATTATTTTTCACGGTTGGTTTTTGATTTGAAAACAGAGCATCCTAAAGAAATAGTCTTGATTCCGGTTGCTGTTGATACGAATGTTGAATCTGTTGAAGTTATTGTGAGATCGCGTGATATAGGTACTTTTCCAGTTATTATTGTTGATGGTTCTGAAATTGTGAGTGAGCTGCTGACGTTTGAGGAGCTTGAGAATTTGATATTTGGCAATAACAATAGTAGTGTTTCTGCGCCATAAAGAATTTAAACTTATTTTTTTTAAGATGTTTATGGATTATCTTGATCTAGGGCATAAAGAACCAGTGTATGTTGAGGCGATAAGAGATGGCGAAATTATTCGCGTA
>JBBTAH010000113.1:0-1555 GCA_038044285.1 Nanobdellota archaeon
CGGAATTAGGAATTCTAGCCTTTCTGGTTTCGGTTCTTTTGGCGGCGATTTTTTCAGCCCAAGTTTATCAAAGTTTTTTATCCAGCAATGGTTTTGCTGTTTTGGACGGACTGGTAGTATTGTCTTTTCTTATTTTAAATTTTTTTTGCTTGAGCTCTTCTTTGCCGACGAAGATTGCGTATGGAATCTTGTAAAAATCAGCGTACTCCAAAGCCTTGCCGAGTTTTTCAAAGCTTGTCGTGCATGAAATTTTTGAGGCACGGAGTTTTTGCGCTAGTTTGATTGTTTCTTTGTCTTGGTTTACTGAAATTATTATTGCTTTTGTTTGAGGGATTTCTATTTGTGCTTTTTTTGCTATTCTGTCTAGGCCGAAGGATATTCCGACCGCTGGAATTATTTTTCCGATGAATCTGCCGATATATTTGTCGTATCTGCCTCCCGAGGCAATTGTTTCTTTCATTCCTTCAGCTTTTACTTCCCATACATTTCCAGTGTAATAAGAAAATCCTCGCGCCAGCCACGGACTAAATTTTATTTCAAATCCATAAATTTTACCTAATTCTTGCAATTTTGCTATTTCTTCCGCGCCTTCAAACAAGTTTTCTTTGAAAAAGTTTAAATCTTTTTCCAATAATTTGAACAGCGCGAGAATTTGGTTTGCGTCGGCGTATTTTCTTAGATTTGTTTTTATTTCATCTTCGCCTATTTTATCTATTTTATCAATTTCGCGCATAATTGCTGTTGCATTTTCTATTTGTAAGCTGTTGATTATTGCGTTGAGTAGTTTTCTGTTGTTGACAATAATATCGTATTTTATATTTAATGCTTTTAATGCCTCTGCAAATATTGCGAGGCCTTCTGCATCTGCTTCTATTGAATCGTCTCCAATAATATCAGCGTCGCACTGCGTGAACTCTTTGAATCGGTTTGGACCAGTCGGCTCGTCGCGGAAATTACTTCCTATTTGATAGCGTTTGAAAGGGAGTTTTAGGTTGGGGTTTTGTTTCATTATTCTGGGGAGCTGGAATGTGAATTCATATCTTAAGCCGAGGTTTCTTCCTCCGCGGTCCTTGAGACGGAAACGTTCAGACACTGCCGCATCTTCTGGCTCGAGAGAATTTGGTTTCATTAGCTCCTCGTATTCTATTGATGGAGTTTCTATCGGCACGAAGCCGTATTTTTGGAATGTTTGCTCGATGAGTGTACGCACTGCCGCCCTTTTCTGCGATTCTGGCGGCAGGTAGTCCTGAAAGCCTTTGACTGTTTCTGGTTCGTATATCATGTTTCTTTACCTCTTTTTATTTTTTCACTAAAGCGGAAGGTGATCCACGCAGTGTCTTGCGACACCGCGGGAGCTCCAATTCTCTCGAATTGTAGCGAATTCTTCTCACCTTCATTTTGGAAGCGGAAGGTGATACTCGCTACGTCTGATAACGTATCGGTAACTCCAACTCTTTCGAGCTGTAGTGAATCAAACTCACTACGTTCGTTCGATTCTCCAAAGCGGAAGGTGAGAATCGAACTCACTCCAACAGCGCCACAAGCTGTTATGCTA
>JBBTAH010000114.1:0-1976 GCA_038044285.1 Nanobdellota archaeon
TAAATCTGTTTGTAAAGCTTTAGGCTGGTTTTTTTCTTTACGCAGTTTATCAATTATTAAGTTATCAATACAGCGATATAGGAATGGCCTTGGAGGTCTTTCATCAATGGGCCAATTACCAGATTTATCCAATTTCACTAATTTAAACCATAGCTCATTTACTAGGTCTTCTACTTCAGAAGTATATTTTAATCGTCTACTAGCGCGGTAAAGGAGGGTTTTATGATGTTTAAGATACAACTCTGTGACTCTGTCAGTGCAAGCACCCATATACTTCAGTTCAAAATATTCTTTAAATATGTTATTAGAAGTGAGCCCGGCTCGTCGCATCAAGTTTGAGCCTGCGTCGCCGCGGACGCAGGCTCTATCGCTCCAGTCTTAATGGAGTGATTATGATTTATGTTTTCAAAGTGCCGCCTTTGACATCAAAGTGATTGAAATTCAGCGGCCTTCGCCTTTTTAAATTTAGCCCAATAAAACACAGAAGAAATCAAAAAAACAAATCCAACTAAATAATACCACTTAGTCATCTGCGTCCCCAAAAAAACAAAGCAGAAAGTAAATATAGTCAGCGCAACAGCCAGAAAAAAATAATTCTCTGATTGCGAAGTAAATTCCATAATTTAATAAATAACAACATATTTAAAATTCTTCGCTTACTACTTAATCAAAAGATGGTATCATTATTATTAGAAATTGGTCTGATTATCGGAATCGCGGCAATAATCAGCATCATTGGCAGAGTCATTCGCCAGCCGCCAATCGTCGCGTATCTAATAACAGGAGTAATCGCCGGCCCGCTATTTCTGAAAATAGTCAGCCCGGCCGACACATTGCAGTCACTCGCTCATTTAGGAGTCGCTCTTTTGCTTTTTATCGTAGGAATAAGCTTAGACTTCAGAGTTTTGAAACAATTAGGTGGAATAGCGATTGTCGGCGGCCTCGCAACAATGGCAGTCGTGACAACAATAATGTTTTTCATCGCACAAGCGCTTGGCTTCCAGTTGATTGCCGCGCTCTACATCGCGCTCGCATTTTCATTTTCAAGCACAGTTGTTGTAGTCAAAATCCTGTCGGACAAAAAAGAAATAGATTCTCTTCATGGACAGATAGCTCTCGGAATTCTCATAATTGAAGACTTCGTCGCAGCAATAGCCTTAATGATAATCCCTGTCTTGGCAGGAGGAGAAGCCATCACAATCGGCCTGCAGATATCTAAAGCATTAGGGCTAATCGCTGGCGTGTTTATCTTCGGCAGATTCGTATTTCCATTTTTGCTAGGAATAGCCGCAAAAAGCCAAGAAATCCTTTTCTTGTTTAGTATTGCGTGGGCTTTGATCGTTTCGATATTATTTAACGCAGTAGGGCTATCAACAGAAATCGGCGCACTCATCGCTGGAATGGTTATCGCCTCATCAAAATACAGTCTTGAAATAAAATCAAAAATAAAAGGAGTCAGAGATTTCTTCGTAATTCTATTCTTTGTGTTCTTTGGAGCGCAGCTTGCTGGCCCAGTAACAGGAAGCCTCATAGGCAAAGCGCTTCTTATTTCTATTTTCATACTAATTGGCAAACCAATAATAGTAATGAGCTTCATGCGTTCTTTCGGTTTCAAGAAGCGCACAAATTTCCTAGCAGGCACAAGTCTCGCGCAGGTCAGCGAATTTTCTTTGATTGTAATTCTTCTGGGCTTCACGCTCGGTCACATTCCGCAGGAAGTTTTTTCGCTTAGCATACTAGTCGCGCTCATCACCATCGGCATAAGCAGTTATACCATGTATTTCTCTCATTCAATCTACGAATACCTATCAAGATTCTTGAACGTTTTTGACGGCAAGCGCCACGAGCTTAGCAAAATGCCAAAAGGAGAAAATTATGATGTGCTCTTATTAGGATACAATCGCGTTGGCTTCAATCTCCTTAAAGCGTTCACTCTCGCAAAAAAGAAATATTTAATTATAGACTATAATCCAATT